>CAZOIB010000224.1:0-1818 GCA_964579785.1 uncultured Lysobacter sp.
GCTTCGCCCAGTTGATGAAGTCCGCCACGATGAGGAAGTAGCCGGGGAAGCCCATCTGCAGGATGGTGGCCACCTCGTAGTCCAGTCGTTCGAGGTAGCGAGGCCGCGCGGCCTCGCGCGCCGCCGTGTCCGGGTAGGAGGCGAGCAGGTGCTTGTCGAGCCCCTCGACGGCGAGCATGCGCAGGTAATCGCCCACCGAGGTGCCGGCCGGCGTCGGAAAGTCAGGCAGCCGCGTCTGGCCCAGCGCGAACTCGAAGGCGCAGCGGCGCGCGATCTGCACGGAATTCTCGAGCGCCTCGGGAAGGTCGGCGAAGAGCTCCGCCATCTCCGCCTGCGTCTTGAAGTACTGCGAGGGGCGGAACTCGCGCGGGCGCCGCGAATCGCCCAGCACCCAGCCCTGCGCGATGCAGACGCGCGCCTCGTGCGCGGTGAACTCCTCGGCCGTGAGGAACTGCACCGGGTGCGTGGCAACCACCGGCAGCCCGAGCCGTCCGGCGAGCGCTGTCGCGGCAGGCACGTAGGCTTCGTTGCGCTCGGGATCGGCGCGCTGCAGTTCGATGTAGTAGGCGCCGGGAAAATCGGCCGCCCATTCGCGCGCCAGCACCTCGGCCTGCGCAGTCGCGCCCGCCAGCAGCGCCGCGCCCACATCTCCCGATTCCGCTCCGGACAGCACGATGAGGCCTTGCACGCCCTTCAGCCACGCACGCTGCACTTCGGCGCGCCCGCGCCACTGGTTCTCCGAATAGGACCTCGTGAGGATGTCGCACAGGGCGAGGTAGCCGGACCGGTCCCGGCAGAGCACGATCGCGCGCGTCGGCTGGTCGCGGTTCTTTTCGTTGCTGATGGCGAGGTCGCAGCCGACGATGGGCTGCACGCCGCGCGTCCGGGCGGCGAGGAAGAACTTCACCGCTCCGAAGAGATTGCCGGTGTCCGTGATTGCCAGCGCGGGCATGCCGTCGGCGGCGGCGGCCGCCACGGCTGCGTCCACCCGCACCATGCCGTCCACGATCGAATACTCCGTGTGCTGGCGCAGGTGGACGAAACGGGGGATGGTCATACGCGGGCCTGCAGTGGGAAGCAGCGAAATTCTACACCCCGGCCGCCCGTGGCACGGCTAACGGCGTTCGGCAAAAAAGCGCTTGAGCAGCGCGCCGCATTCCTCTTCCAGTACGCCACCGACGAACGTCGTGTGGTGGTTGAGGGCGGGCTCGGCGGCGAGGTCCAGGGCGCCACCGCAGGCACCCGTCTTCGGGTCGCGCGCGCCGAACACCACGCGCGCCAGGCGGGCATGCAACATCGCGCCCACGCACATGGCACACGGCTCGAGCGTGACGTGAAGCTCGCAGCCAGTGAGCCGGTAGTTGCCAAGCCGGGATGCCGCATCCCGGAGCGCCACGATCTCGGCATGCGCCGTCGGGTCATGGGTACCGATCGGCCGGTTGGAACCGCGCCCGACGATCTCGCCATCCTTCACCACGACCGCCCCGACGGGAACCTCGCCCTGCGCGGCTGCCGCCGCGGCGAGAGCCAGGGCCGCGCGCATGAACGAGACTTCGCCGGCAGCGGGGCCCGGGATCGCGCTCATGCGCCTGCCGCAGCGTGACCTGGCGTCAGGGTCGGCCGCCCGAGTACATCTGCTGCGGGAGCCACGTCACCAGGGCCGGGAACAGGAAGACGAGCGCGACGGCGATCATCTGGATGATCACGAACGGAATCACCCCGCGATAGATGTCGCGGGTGGTGACCTCTTTGGGCGCCACACCCTTGATGTAGAAGAGCGTGAAGCCCACCGGCGGGGTCAGGAAGGAGGTCTGCAGG
>CAZOIB010000225.1:0-4392 GCA_964579785.1 uncultured Lysobacter sp.
ATTGGGCAGCTTTGCCATTGGTGACCTCAGTGGTAATCGACGATGTCGACCTCGTCCGGCCCTGCAGCGGTCCAGCGGAAGCAGATGCGCCCCTGCTCATTGATCCTGATGCTGTGCTGGCCCGCGCGCGCTCCCTTGAGCGGCTCGAGCCGATTCCCGGGCGGGACGCGCAGATCGTGCAGCGAGCGGGCACTGTTCAGGTAGCGGAGCTTGCGCCTGGCGACGGCCTGGATTTCCTTCGGCAACGTCCGGGAGCGCTCGCCTCGCCAGATGCATTCAGCTTCGCGTGAACGGAATCCCAGGATCATGTGCAAGTATAACGAGTGTCGTCATATAACGGAAGGCGTCATGGCTTGGTTGACGCAGCCCGTGCATGTCGCGCAGGCGAAGCGACCGTCTACAATCCCCGTCCATGGGAGAACCCTACGACGCGATCGTCCTCGGCCTGGGCGCCATGGGCAGTGCGACGCTCTACCAGCTCGCGAAGCGCGGCAGGCGTGTCCTCG
Source organism: uncultured Lysobacter sp. (assembly GCA_964579785.1). GTDB lineage: Bacteria > Pseudomonadota > Gammaproteobacteria > Burkholderiales > Usitatibacteraceae > FEB-7. Next base: position 507 of record CAZOIB010000225.1, read on the forward strand.
GCATCGACCAGTACTCGCCGCCGCATGACCGCGGCTCGAGCCATGGCGACACGCGCATCACGCGCCTGGCCATCGGCGAGGGCGAGGAATACACGCCGCTCGCCATGCGCTCCCACGAGATCTGGCGCGAGATCGAAGCGCAGACGGGAGCGAGCCTCCTCACCACCACGGGCGGCCTCGTCATCTCGAGCGCGGGGCCGCGCGGCACCTGCCACGGCACGGACTTCTTCGAAAACACGCTCGCGGCCGCGCGGAAATTCGAAATCCGTCACGAGATCCTCGATGCGGGCGAGATCCGGCGGCGCTTCCCGCCCTTCGCCGTGCGCGACGACGAGGTCGGCTACTACGAGCACGAAGCCGGGTTCCTGCGTCCCGAAGCGTGCGTGGACGCGCAGCTGCGGCTCGCCGGGCAACTCGGGGCGGCGGTTCATCGCGGCGAGAGGGCGCTGGCGTTCACGCAAGAGAGGGGCGTCGTGCACCTGCGCACCGAACACGGGGAATACCGCGCGCGCCGGCTGGTCGTGGCCGCGGGACCGTGGCTGCCCGGGCTGCTGGGCGACACCTGGGCGGGGCGCTTCATCGTGCGCCGCCAGACGCTTTTCTGGTTCGACGTGCAGGGATCGCCGGAGGCTTTCCTGCCCGGGCGCTTTCCCGTCTTCATCTGGGAACTCGCCGGCCAGGCGCAACCCATCTACGGCTTTCCGGCCATCGACGGCCCGCGCGGCGGCGTGAAGATCGCGAGCGAGCAGCACGAGGTCGCGACGACGCCGGAAGCGGTGCAGCGCGAGGTGGCGCCATCGGAGGCGCAGGCGATGTTCGCGGGACAGGTGGCGCCGCACATCCGCGGCCTCTCGGGCGGGTGCGTGAAGGCGGTCAGCTGTCTCTACACGATGACCGCGGATTTCCGATTCGTGATCGAGACGCACCCGGAGCACCCGGGCGTGGTCATCGCCTCGCCATGCTCCGGCCACGGCTTCAAGCATTCGGCGGCGATCGGGGAGCGGCTGGCTCTCCTCGTGACGGAGGGCCGGCAACCCTAGGTCCGGGTGTCATCGGCAGGAGCGGCCGGCGCGTTGAAGGAGGGTCGCCACGCGCTTGCCAGCCCCGGGGGGCTCCCTTATGCTGTCTTACCACAATCTTACCGAGGAAGCCATGGACACGACCCGGCTGTCGGCCAAGGGGCAGGTGGTGCTTCCCAAGCGCGTGCGCGATGCGCACGGCTGGGAGCCCGGCGTCGAGTTCATCGTGGAGTCGACCGATGCCGGGGTGTTCCTGCGCCCTCGCGACGCCTCGCGCACCGGCTCGGTCAAGGACCTCGCGGGACTGCTCCGCCAGCCCGGCCGCGCACCCGTCACGGTGGAAGCCATGGAAAGGGCCATCACTGCCGAAGCGAAGGCTCGCCGTGCGCGCGGTCGATACTAACGTCCTGGTGCGCTATCTCGTCGCGGACGACGCGGCGCAGTTTCGCCAGGCGCGCCGGGTGATGGAGTCCGGTCGGGTGTTCGTGGCGAAGTCGGTGCTGCTCGAGACCGAGTGGGTCCTGCGCCGGGCATTCGCCCTGAAGCCCGGGCAGTCGCTCGCCGTCCTGAGAGGGCTTGCCGGTGCCGCCGAAGTCGAGCTCGAGGATCGCACGGCGGTCCTGCAGGCGATCGCGTGGTTCGAGGCGGGGATGGACTTCGCCGATGCCCTGCATGTGGCGTCGAAGGGCGCCGCGGCAGAATTCGTCACCTTCGACAGGGGCCTCGCCGCCGCCGGCAGCAAGGCGGGCGTCAGGGGCGTCGTCCGGATCGGCTGAGCGCCCGCTACCTGCGCTTCTTCATCTCCGCCTGCACCAGGTCCGGCCGGTCCGAGATGATGCCGTCGACACCCATGTCGAGCAGCTTCGCCATCATGGCGGGACTGTTCACCGTCCACGGAATGACGATGATGCCGAGCGAGTGCGCCTCGGCCAGCATCTCCGGCGTGAGATAGGTCTGGTTCGGGGCCCAGATGCGCCCGCCGGCCGCCTTCACGGCCTTCGGAACGGAGCCTCCATGCAGTTCCGGGGCGAAACCCGCGAGCCAGGGCGAGGGCTTGCCGTCGGCTTCCGGCTTGAGCGTGCGCGGCGAGGAGAGGTACATCGTGCGGATCTCCGGCGCCTGCTTCTGCACGACCTGGAGCGTGCGCCAGTCGAAGGACTGGATCATGGTGCGCCCGGCCATGCCGGCCTTGCGGATTTCCGCGATCACTTTCCGCGCGAACTCTTCCGGCGGCAGGCTCCCGGCCGGCTCGAGGGGAGAGATCTTGGTCTCGCAGTCGAAGCCGACCTTCGTGTTTCCGGACTTCTTCACCAGGTCGAAGAGGTCGGAGAGCCGTGGAATGCGCGTGCCATCCGCCGGCTTCTGTTCCGGAAAGTCTGACGCGTACTTCGTTCCGGGCTTCAACCGCCCGACATCGTATTTCTGCAACTCGTCGAAGGTCAGTTCGTTCAGGTAGGGGCCGGGACCTTCGAGCCACTTGCCATCCGGCCCGCGCGTGATGTCAGGGTTGAGGCGCTGGTCGTGGTAGACCGCCACGACGCCGTCCCGGGTGACCGCCATGTCGCACTCGATCGTGTCCACGCCCAGTTCCAGCGCCTTCTGCCAGCCGGGAGGCGTGTTCTCCGGGGCGAGGCCGCGGGCGCCGCGGTGGCCCTGCAGGTCGAAGGCGTGGGCGGGCAATGCAAACAGCAGGACAGCCAGGACAGCGGCGCGGATCATGGTCGTGCTCCTCAATCCCCGGCAACCGGTGCCGCGGTCCGCCCGCCGCGACCGAAGCGTCCCGCCGCCTTCGCGTAGAGCGTCTTCACGAGGCGGAAGGCGAAGCGGATGCCGAGGAGCGCAAATACCGCCTCCACCAACGTCACCACGAAGGCGAAGAACGGGTTCCACCGGGCCTCGCGCGCGTGGAACTTGGCGAACGCGCGGTCGCGCGCGATCTCTATCGAGTCGTAGAAGGTCGGCACGACCAGGAGCGTGAGGATCGTCGAGGTGATCGTGCCGCCGATGATCGCGATCGCCATGGGCCGGTAGAACTCGCCGCCCTCGCCGAGGCCGATGGCGACCGGCAGCATCCCCGCGATGAGCGCGAAGGTGGTCATGAGGATGGGCCGCAGGCGCACGCGGCCGGCGTGCATCAGCGCGTCCTCGCGGCTGACGCCCTGCGCCTCTTCCTTGCGCGCGCAGTCGAGCAGCAGGATGGCGTTCTTGGCCACCAGTCCCATCAGCATGATCACGCCGATGAAGCTCATGAGGTTCAGCGTGCCCTTGGTGGCGAGGAGCGCCAGCACCACGCCGATGAGGGAGAGCGGCAGCGACATCATCACCGGCAGCGGCGCCGTGAAGGAGCCGAACTGCGTCACCAGCACCAGGTACATGAGGGCGATGCCCATGACGAGCGCGATGCCCATCTCGGAGAAGACTTCCTTCTGGTCGCGCGAGGCGCCGCCCAGCTCCAGCCCGTAGCCGGGCGGGAAGTCGATTCCCTTGGCGATCTTCATCGCGTCCGCCGTCACCTCGCCGGGCGAGCGGCCCTGGGCGTTTGCGGAGACGGCGATCATGCGCTTGCCGTCCGAGTGCTGGATCTGGGCCGGACCCTTGCCCATGGTGATGGTCGCGATCTGGTCGAGCGGCACCATCATGTTGCTGCCGCCCACGGCGATCGGCAGGTGCTCGATGTTGGTCGCGTCCACGCGGTCCTCGGGGTGCAGGCGCACCGACACGTCGCGCGATTCGCCGGTGGGGTCGACCCAGTCGCCCACCTCCACGCCGGCAAAGGCCACGCGCAGCGCCTGCGCGGCGTCGCCCACGGCGATGCCGAGCGAGTTGGCGAGCCCGCGGTCGAGCTCGATCTTCAGCTCGTCCTTGGG
>CAZOIB010000226.1:0-7118 GCA_964579785.1 uncultured Lysobacter sp.
CCGCGGCGATCTCGGCCACGCTCGCATGCGCCTCGACGTCCGCCTCGGCCTTCTTGAGATATTCGACCGTCATGCCCTTGGGCAGCCAGCGCATCGAAGCCGGAATCGTGATCTCCGTCATCGTTCCCGCCGCCAGCTCCGCGAGGTTGCACATCGCGATCGCATGCACCGTGCCGATGTGGTTCGTCACCGCCCGGCGCTTTCGCATCGACACCCGCGCATACCCGGGCCGGAACTCCTCGAAGCGCGGGCGGATGGACCCGAAATACGGCGCCTTCCAGCAGATGATCCTCGAGAAGATCGCCTTGCCAAAGGGCAGTTTCTCGCATCTCTTCCACAGACTGAGCGCGGTACTCATCTCACGCCTGATCGGCGCTCATCGGCGGGGCATCGGCGTTAATCGGCGTTTCCAAAGCTTTTCGCCCGCATCACTCAGAGCGTATCCCAGCCCGTATCCGCCACGAACCGGTCCCCATGCTTCGCGCGCAGTTCCGCCATCACCTTGAGCCAGGCATCCTTGCCGCGCTCCCGGATCGCCGAGATCGGCCCGCCGCGATGCGGCGCGAAGCCCGTCCCGAAGATCACCCCCGCATCGCAAAGATCGGCGTCGGCCACGATCTTCTCGCGCAGGCAGGCCACCGCCTCGTTCAGCGCTGGCACCACGAGCCGGTCCGCGATCGGCCTCAGGTCCACCGTGCCGCTGCCGTTCGCCTTGCGGGGCTTGCCCTTTACCCACGTGTAGAAGCCCTTGCCGGTCTTCTTGCCGAGGTTCTTCGCCTCGATGTTGGCCTGCAGCCGCTTCGGGATCGGCGTGCCGGGTCTCGCCAGCCCCTGTCCCACCGCCCAGCAGATGTCGAGGCCGACCATGTCCGCCAGCTCGATCGGGCCCATGGGCATGCCGAAGTCCTTCGCCGCGGCGTCGATCGTCTCGCCGGGCACGCCCTCGTCGAGCATCAGCATGGCTTCCATGAGGTAGGGCGAGAGCACGCGGTTCACCAGGAACCCCGGCGCGCTCTTGCAGGGCAGAGGCAGCTTGTCGATCTGCTTCGCGAACGCCTGCCCGGCCTGCATCACGGCGGGCGAGGTCTGCGGCCCCTCGACGATCTCCACCAGCATCATCTGCGCGACCGGGTTGAAGAAGTGCAGGCCGACGAGGCGCTCCGGCCTGGCAAGCACGCCGGAGAGTTCCTGCAGCGGAATGCTGGAGGTGTTGGAGGCGAGGATGGCGCCTTCCTTCATCCTCGGCTCGATGGAGGCGAAGAGCTTCCTCTTGATCTCGGCGTTCTCGACGATGGCCTCGATGACGAGGTCGGCCTTGGCGATGCCGTGGCCATGCACGTCGGGGATGAGGCGATCAAAGGCGGCCTGCACGAGGTGCGGCTGCTTCAGGCGCTTCCTGTAGAGCGCATGGGCGCGCTGGATGGCGGGCGAGATGCGCTCGGGCGCCAGGTCCTGCAGCGTGACGGTCATTCCCTTGAGCGCGCACCACGCCGCGATGTCGCCGCCCATGGCGCCGGCGCCGATGACGTGCAGGTGCCGGATGGATTCGCCACCCGCTTGTTGGTCCTGCCCCACCTTCGGTGAGGACCCCCGGCCCAGGGCCTTCATGCGGTCCTGCAGCTTGAAGAGGCGGATCAGGTTGCGCGTGGTCGCGTGCGCGAAGAGGCTCGCCATCGACGCCGGGTGTTCGAGGGGGATGTTGCGCACGTCCCCGCCGAAGTCCTTCCACAGGTCGATGATCGCGTAGGGCGCCGGATAGTGGTCCTGGCGCACCTTCTCCGCGACTTTCTTGCGCGACAGCGACGCGACGATCGAGCGGATGCCCGGCCAGTCGGTGATGGCGGCGGAAAACGGCGGCCTGTGCGGCGACGGCGGCTTGGCGAGGAACATGCGCACGGCATTCGCGAAGTGACGCCTGGGCGTGGCGTCGTCGACCAGGCCCAGCTTCTTCGCACGCCGGCCGTCCACCCCGCGTCCGGAGAGCATGAGGTCGAGCGCGTTGGCCGCGCCGATCAGCGGCGGCATCCGCCTGGCGCCGCCCCAGCCCGGCACGATGCCGATCAGCACCTCGGGCAGTGCCATGCGCGTTTTCGGCCCGTCGTCGGCGATGCGGTAGCGGCAAGCCAGCGCGAGCTCCGTGCCGCCGCCCATGCAGAAACCGTGGATCATCGCGAGCGTCGGAAAGGGCAACGCCGCGATCTTGTCGAAGACGACATTGCCGAGCGTGGTGAACGCCATCGCCTGCTCGGCGCTGGAAATCGTCGTGAACTCGTCGATGTCCGCGCCGGCCGCGAAGCCGTTCTCCTTGGCCGAGAGGATGGCGAGCCCCCTGGGCGGCATGGCTGCGAGGTGGTCGGCGATCCTGCCCAGTTCCTCCAGTACCCCGGTGGAAAACGTGTTGGTCGCGGTCCCGGCGCGGTCGAACCACAGCCAGGCCAGGCTCTGCGCGTCGGTCTCGAGCCTCCAGTGCTTCAGGTCCATGGTTCTTCTTTCCGGAAAATTGGGGACAGCCCTATGGGCGTTCGAGGAGCATGGCGCCGCCCTGGCCGCCGCCGATGCACAGCGAAGCAACGGCGCGCCGGCCGCCGGTGCGCTCGAGCACCTTGAGCGCATGCAGGACGACGCGCGCGCCCGAGGCGCCGATCGGATGGCCGATTCCGATCGCGCCGCCGTCCATGTTGAGCTTGCCGCGATCCAGCTTCCCGAAGGCGCGGTCGAGCCCGAAGTGCCGCTTGCAGTAGTCGTCGCTCTCCCAGGCGCCCAGGCAGCCGAGCACCTGCGCGGCAAATGCCTCGTTCACCTCCACGCAGTCGATGTCGTCCCAGCCGAGGCGGTTTCGCTGCAGCATCGGCGTGATCGCGTGGACGGGACCGAGCCCCATTTCCGCGGGATCGAGCGCTCCCCAGTTGGCGTCAACCACCCGCCCCAGGGACTTCAGTCCGTACTCCTCCACGACCTCCTCGGCCGCCAGGATCACGAGGGCCGCGCCGTCGGTGATCTGCGAGCTGTTGCCCGCCGTCACGTTGCCGTAGGTGCGGTCGAACACCGGCTTCAGCTTGCCCAGCCTCTCCACGCTCGAATCGCGGCGCAGGCCGTCGTCCGACGCATACACGTGGCCGTCCGGTCCGTAGATCGGCTCGATCTCCCCGAGGTGCCCGTTGTCCTGCGCGAAGGCGAGGCGGCGATGCGACTCCACGGTGTACTCGTCCATCATCTGCCGCGTGACGCCGAAGCGCCTGGCGACGATCTCCGCCGTCGATCCCATGGAGAGCTTCACGACCGGATCGGTGAGCCCGCGCAGGATCGCGATCACCGGCGCGAGGTAGGCGAGGCGGAACTTCGCGGCGGTTGCTGCCCTCTGGCCGAAGGACTTGGCGGCATACCAGTCCGCCAGCCAGTTCACCATGGCCGGGCCGAACAGCAGCGGCGCGTGGCTCATCGCATCCGTGCCGCCGGCGAGCACGAGGCTCGAGCGCCCGGCCTGGATGTTGAGGTAGGCCGTGTCGATGGCCTGCATCCCCGACGCGCAGTTGCGCATGACCGTCCAGGCCGGCACCTTGTCGCCGCAGCCCAGGCGCAGCGAGATCACGCGGCCGATGTTGGCCTCGTCGGCGGAGGGCATCGCCGCGCCGATGATGACTTCGTCGAAGGCGGTGGCGTCGAAGGGCTGTCGCGCGATGAGCGGGCGGCCGGCCGCCACCGCGAGATCGGAGCCGGTGAAGGGTCCGAGCCCCTTCTTCGCCTTGAGGAACGGGGTGCGCGCCCCGTCGACTACATGGACGCGGCGCGCGGCCATAGTCCGTCCTCCCGGGATTTGCCGCGCGAAAGATCGTTCGGGAAGTCGTCGACCATGATCACGGCGCGCCGCAGGCGGTCGGTGCGCACGAGGTGCTCGAACTCGGCGAGCGTGATGATGCCGCTCTTCACGGCCGCCTCGCGCCGCTCGGCGAGCGTGCGCTGCGGGAGCTTGCCTACCTTCTGCGCGGCGCGCAGCTTCGCCTCGATCGGCTCGGCCTTGATCACCGCTTCCATGGCGAATTCGAGGCGCCCGATGACGTCGTCCTCCTTGCGCGGCAGGTAGATGCCGGCGGTCAGGCGGTCGCGCGACGGTCCGGGCTCGATGAGGAGCCGCGCCACGCGCGACACCCACTTGTCGTGCGGAGCCGTGAGGGTGAGGCCCTTGGGAAAGGCGACGAGCCGCAGCAGCCACGCGATCGGCCGGTTGGGGAAGTTAGCGAGCACGCCGTCCATGGCGACCTGCAGCTTGAAGGAACTGTCGTACATCGCCCAGGTGAGGAGCGGCAGGTCCTCCTGCGGGCAGCCGTCGTCGTGGAAGCGCTTCACCGTGGCCGACATCATGTAGAGGTGCGACAGGATGTCCCCCAGCCGCGCGGAAAGCATCTCCTTGCGCTTGAGGCTGCCGCCGATCACGAACATCGACATGTCCGCGAGGAGCGCGAAGGCGGACGAGAAGCGCGTGAGGATCTGCAGGTAGCGGCGCGTTTCCGGCGCCCCCGGCACCGCGATGCCCTTGCCGCCCGTGATACCCAGCCACAGGGCGCGCGCGCCATTCGAGATCGTGAACCACACGTGCCCCCAGAGCGCGCGGTCGAAGGCGACGAGGTCGTCGTCGCCGGCGGCGCGCATTTCCTTCAGCACCCAGGGATGGCAGCGGATGGCGCCCTGCCCGAAGATGATGAGCGAGCGCGTGAGGATGTTGGCGCCCTCCACGGTGATGGCGATCGGCACCGTCTGGTAGGCGCGGCCGAGATAGTTGCCGGGGCCCATGCAGATGCCCTTGCCGCCGTGGACATCCATGGCGTCGTTGATGATGGAGCGCATGCGCTCGGTCATGTGGTACTTGGAGATGGCCGAGATGACGCTCGGCTTCTCGCCCATGTCGAGCGCGGCCATCGTCATGCGGCGCATGGCGTCCATCAGGTAGGTCGAGCCGCCGATGCGGGCGAGCGGCTCCTCGATGCCCTCGAACCTGCCGATCGGCGTCTTGAACTGCGAGCGGATGCGCGCGTAGGCGCCCGTGGTGCGCGTGCCGATCTTGCCCGCGGCCATCGACATCGACGGCAGCGAGATCGACCGGCCCGCGGCCAGGCACTCCATCAGCATGCGCCAGCCGGTCCCCGCCTGGGCGGCCCCGCCGATCACCCAGTCGATGGGGATGAAGACGTCCTTGCCGGTGGTCGGCCCGTTCATGAACGCGCAGCCGAGCGGGTTGTGGCGGCGACCGGTGTCCACGCCGGCGTGCGCGGTCGGCACGAGCGCCAGCGTGATGCCGATGTCCTCCTCGCCGCCGAGGAGCCGGTCGGGATCGTAGAGCTTGAAGGCGAGCCCGAGGAGGGTCGCCACGGGAGCGAGGGTGATGTAGCGCTTCTCCCACGTGAGGCGGATGCCGAGCACCTCGCGCCCTTCGTGCAGGCCCTTGCAGACGATGCCGAAGTCGGGGATCGAGGCCGCGTCCGATCCGGCCTCGGGGTTGGTCAGCGCGAAGCACGGGATTTCCTGCCCCCTGGCCAGGCGCGGCAGGTAGTGGTTCTTCTGTTCGTCCGTGCCGTAGTGAATGAGGAGCTCGGCCGGCCCCAGGGAATTGGGCACCATGACCGTCACCGCCGCGGCGCCGCTGCGCGTGGAGATCTTGGTCACGATCTCCGAGTGCGCGTAGGCGGAGAAGCCGAGGCCGCCGTAGGACTTCGGGATGATGATGCCGAGGAAGCCGTTCTCGCGGATGAACTTCCAGGCTTCCGGCGACAGGTCCATGCGCTCGTGGTTGATGTCCCACTCGTCGAGCAGCGCGCAGAGCTTCTCCACGGGGCCGTCGACGAAGGCCTGTTCTTCGGCGGTGAGTTTCGGCGCGGGGTAGGCGAGCAGCTTGTTCCAGTCGGGCCTGCCCGAGAACAGGTCGGCGTCCCACCAGACGCTGCCGGCGTCGAGCGCCTCGCGCTCCGTCTGCGACATCTGCGGCAGCACGCGCTTGAAGATCCCGAAGAGCGGCTTCGTCAGGACCGCGCGGCGGATCGGCCTGACCCCGAGGATCAGCGCCAGCAGCCCGATCAGGGCCAGGATGGAAAGGATGGTGGTCGGCATGGTCATGCTCCTCTGCTAATCGCCCGAGACGAGCTCGAGCTTCTTCGGGTCGCCGAGCGGCGCCTTGAGTCCGGCAGCCAGGAACGGCGCCAGGCGCTGCAACAGCAATTCGTCGTTGTCTTCCTCGTGGGAGAGAACCTGCATCATGAGCTTGAGCGAATCCGTTCCGGCCAGCGTGTAGGAAAGCGCTCCCATCACGAAATGCAGCCTCCAGGTGAGTTCCTGCTTGGTGAGGTGCGGCAGCGCCTTCTGGAACGCATCCTTGAACCGGCCGATCATCTCGGCGTACTGCGCCGAGAGGAAATTGCGGATGAAGGGGGCGGGGTCCGCGTAGGCGCGCCCCAGCACGCGCAGGAAGTTCTTGCCGCCGCGCTTCTCGTCCCGCGACAGCCTGAGCGCCGGGATGAGCATGGCGGAGAGGATCCGCTCGCAGGTGAGCGGCCGCGCGCCGGCCTCCTGCTCGTAGCGGGCGAGGAGATCGATGCGCTCCTGGTTCATCGGGTCGAGGCGGCGCGTGAGCACGGCCTGGAAGAGCTCTTCCTTGCTGCCAAAGTGGTAGTTCACGGCGGCGAGGTTCACTCCGGCCGCCGTCGTGAGCTGCCGCAGGCTCGTCGCCTCGAAGCCGTGCTCCATGAACAGCGACTCCGCCGCATCCAGAATGCGCGACTTGGTGTCCTGCGACAGGGCATCCATCGCAAGGGCTCGGCGGGCCGGGCGCTGTGCGGTCATCAATCGGGCCTCCCGGAATGTCGGAAAGACGCCCGAACCGTGTCAAACGCACGATTCAAACGCCCGTTTGAAACTATCCTAGGATGCGCGGCCCGCCGCTGTCAAATCCCGCACGGTCCCGCATGGGCTACCATTGCCATGCCCCATGAAACTCATCCCTTCCCTCGTCGCCGTGTTCGCCGCGGGCATGCTGGCCTTCCCCTCTGCCTCGATCCTGACCCGCCCCGACCGGGACGACGAGGAGTACCGCGAACTGGCCACCCGCTACCCCGCTGCAATCCCCCTGGGCC
>CAZOIB010000227.1:0-1630 GCA_964579785.1 uncultured Lysobacter sp.
CGTGAACACCAACGCGCTGGTGCGCGCCGGCAACTGGGACATCGGCGTTTCCAAGACCGGCTACATCAGCGAGTCCGGCAAGTGCCTGGTGATGCAGGCCATGATCGCCAACACGCCGATCGTGATCGTGCTCCTCGACTCCTGGGGCCGGCTCACGCGCATCGGCGACGCCAACCGCATCAAGCGCTGGCTCGAGAAGAACCCCGCCAAGCTCGCCGGCGCGCTGCGCGCCGGCTGACCCGCGTCATGCAGCGTCGCCGCGCCGGCGCTACCATGGTGGCAGCGCTTCGCAACACGGATTGACCGCCATGGCAACCGCACCCGCCCATCTCATCCTGCTTCCCGTCGACGGCTCCGCCTCGTCCACACGGGCGGCACAGCATGCCGCGACGCTCGCCAAGGCCTTCGGGGGCGGCGTGCTGGTGCTCAACGTGCAGCCGCAGATTGCCGATTGGCAGACGCACGGCATCGGGCACCAGGCCGCGCTGGATCACTGTGCCGGTCTCGCGAAGGCGGCGAGCGCCGCCGCACTGCAGGTGCTCGGGGAAGCGGGCGTCAAGTTCGAGTCGCTGGTCGAGTTCGGGGACACGCCCCAGGTGATCGCCCGGGTGGCCGCGGCGCGCGGTTGCGCGTCCGTGGTGATGGGCACGCGCGGCCAGAGCGAGTTGAAGGGCATCCTCATGGGCTCGGTGGGGCTCAAGCTCATCCACCTCCTCGAGGTTCCCGTCACTTTAGTGCACTGACGCAGCCCGCGCGGGACGCCCCGCGATGACGCGGCGCAGCGTGAGGCACCGCGGGCCCGCTGTTACACTCCGGGCATGAAAGTCGGCCTCTTCGTCACCTGCCTCGTCGACCTCGTGCGGCCCGGCATCGGCTTCGCGGCAATCAAGCTCCTCGAGGGCGCGGGTTGCGAGGTGGTGGTGCCGGAAGCTCAGACCTGCTGCGGCCAGCCGGGGTACAACTCGGGCGGGCGCGAGATCGCGAAGACGCTCGCCCGCAGGGTGCTGGCCGAGTTCCGCGACTGCGACTACGTGGTCGCCCCGTCCGGCTCCTGCTCGGGGCAGATGAAGGTGGCCACCGTGCACGATCTCTTCCAGGGCGAACCCGACCTGCCGGAGTTCGAGAAGCTCGCCGCGAAGTGGTACGAGCTATCGCAGTTCCTCGTCGATGTCCTGCAGGTGAAGACGGTGCCGGGGAAGTTCACGGGTGCGGTCACCTACCACGACAGCTGCTCGGGCCTGCGCGAGCTGGGCGTGAAGATGCAGCCGCGCTACCTCCTGCAGATGGCCGGCGCGCAGGTGGCGGAGATGGACGGCGCGGAGCGCTGCTGCGGGTTCGGCGGCACCTTCTCGATCAAGCTGGGCGACATCTCCACGCGCATGTGCGAGAACAAGTGCGAGTCCATCCGCGCCACGGGGGCGGGCGCGGTCGTCGGCGGCGACCTCGGATGCCTGCTCAACATCGAGGGGCGGCTGCGGCGCACGGGCGACAGGCAGACGAAGGTGCTCCACTTCGCGCAGGTGATTGCGGACGGTGGCTGACGGATGCCAAATTCTTTGGAAACGCCGATGAACGCCGATGCCCCGCCGATTGCCGCCGATGACCCCATGATGATGTCAATTCAGGCGAA
>CAZOIB010000228.1:0-3383 GCA_964579785.1 uncultured Lysobacter sp.
CGTCTGCTCGCGCTCGTCGTTGCCGCCGCCCAGGCCGGCTCCGCGCTGGCGGCCGACCGCATCGATCTCGTCGATGAAGACGATGCAGGGCGCATTCTTCTTCGCCTGCTCGAACATGTCGCGCACGCGCGCCGCACCGACGCCCACGAACATCTCGACGAAGTCGGAACCGGAAATGGAGAAGAAAGGCACCTTGGCCTCGCCCGCGATGGCGCGTGCGAGCAGCGTCTTGCCCGTCCCTGGTGCACCCACCATCAGCACGCCACGCGGAATGCGCCCGCCCAGCTTCTGGAATTTCGTGGGATCGCGCAGGAATTCGACCAGCTCGGCCACTTCCTCCTTGGCCTCGTCCACGCCCGCCACGTCGGCGAAGGTGACCTGGTTCTGGTTCTCGTCGAGCATGCGCGCGCGGCTCTTGCCGAACGAGAACGCGCCGCCGCGGCCGCCACCCTGCATCTGGCGCATGAAGAAGATCCACACGCCGATCAACAGCAGCATCGGGAACCAGGACACGAAGATGTACATGAGGAGCGAGGGCTCCTCCTCGGCCTTGGCCTCGACGGTGACGCCGTTCTTCAGGAGATCGGAAACCATCCACGGGTCCTGGATGCCGGGCGTGTAGACCGTGTAGGCCTTGCCGTCGCGGGTGGAGGCCTTCAGCGTGCGCCCGCCGTCCATCTTCACCTTGGCGATGCGCCCCTGCCGCGCCTCTTCCATGAAGGTCGAGTAATCGAGCACGTTGGCGCTCGTCTGGCGGTTGCCGACCTGCATGAAGACCATGGTCAGCACGACGCCGATGACCAGCCAGACCATGATGGTGCGAACGGTGTTGTTCACGAACAGTTCCTTGGAAAAAAGGGCCTACGGAATCAGGGGGATAGGGAGCCGACTACTATAGCAAAGTTCGGGCGTCCGCCCGCGTTTCAAGTGGCGGGCCAAGGGAAAAAGGGGCCAGGGTCGAATGAGCCCCTAATTCGACCCTGGCCCCTTTTTCCCGCGTGCGAGGAGATAGAGCTCCGCGCTCTCCCCCCGCGAGGCATCGGGCTTCCGCACCACGACCTTGGCGAAGGCAGCGCGCAGCGACTTGTGGAACTCCTCGTACCCGCTACCGTGGAAGGCCTTGACCAGCAACGCCCCGGTCGGTTTCAGGTGCGCCAGGGCGAAGTCCCGCGCCAGCTCCGCCAGCGCCATCGCGCGCGCCTGGTCGGAAATCGCGATCCCGGAGATGTTGGGGGCCATGTCGCAGAGCACCAGGTCGGCGCGTGCTCCGGCCAGCGCGGCCTCGACCTGTGCGAGTCCGCCCGCCGTGGCGAAGTCGGCCCGGATGAAGAGTGCGCCGGGAACGGTGGCCATCTCCAGCAGGTCGATCGCCACCACCCGGCCCTTCGGACCCACCTTCCCGGCCGCCACCTGCGACCAGCCGCCGGGAGCGGCACCGAGATCCACGACCACCGCACCGGGAGCCAGGAGCCGGTCGCGCGCGTCGATCTCGATCAGCTTGTAGGCCGCGCGGGAACGATAGCCCTCCTTTTTCGAGCGCTGCACGTAGGGGTCGTTCACGTGGCGGCGCAGCCACTGCCTGCTCGAGGCCGAGCGTTTCATCCGGTTCTCCGCGAGAATCGCGTCATAATCCCGCCATGCCAGCACTGACCACCGCCCGCCGCAGCGAATTGCGCGCCCAGGCCCACGGACTCTCCGCCGTCGTCATCATCGGCGACAAGGGCCTTTCCCCCTCCGTCCTCGCCGAGGTCGACCGTGCGCTCACGGCACACGAACTCATCAAGGTCAGGGCCGCCACGGACGACCGCGAGGCGCGGGCCGCCTGGATGGCCGAGCTTTGCGCGACGCTGCAGGCGCAGCCGGTGCAGTCGATCGGCAAGATCCTCGTCCTCTGGCGCGAGAACCCGGACAAGGCGAAAAGGAAGGAAGCCAAGGCGAAACCCGCTCCGAAGGCCGATCCGCGCAGGAAGCCGAAGGCTTCAAGCCGTCAGAAGAAGCACCGCACGGCCGAAGAGCTCATTCGTACCGAACGTCTACGATCTCGAGCTCTTTCACCCCGCCCGGCGTCCGAACCTCGGCGACGTCGCCCGAGAACTTCCCAATGAGCGCCTTCGCGATCGGTGACGAGTAGGAGATCTTGCCGGCCTTGATGTCGGCCTCGTCCTCGCCGACGATCTGGTAGGTCATGCGCTCTGCGCCAGCGGTATCCATCAGCTCCACCGTCGTCCCGAACACCACGCGCCCGTCGTCCTCCAGCAGCGCCGGGTCGATGATCTGCGCGTTGGCGAGCTTGCCCTCGAGCTCGAGGATGCGCCCCTCGATGAAGCCCTGCTTCTCGCGCGCCGCGTCGTACTCCGCGTTCTCCGAGAGGTCGCCGTGCGCCCTGGCCTCGGCGATGGCGGTGATGACCGCGGGACGCTCGACCGTCTTCAGGCGGTGCAGCTCCGCCTTCAGGAGATCCGCGCCGATGCGGGTGATCGGGAACTTGCCCATGCCCGGATTCCTTCTCTGGTTGGCGGCCGGTCAGCCGGCCGCGTTGCCGATGGAGGCGTGGAGGGTCTGCAGGGCGTAGGGCCGCAGCTCCTCGAGATACTGCATGCCGAGGCACGCCGCGCGCGCTCCCGAGACCGTCGTGTAGTAGGTGACGCGGCCCTGCAGCGCGGAGTTCCGGATCGACCACGAGTCGCGCACCGAGCGGCGATCCTCCTCGACCGTGTTGATGATGAGGCTGATCTCCTTGTTGCGGATCATGTCCACCACGTTGGGTCGCCCTTCCATCACCTTGTTGACGCGCTGCACGGTGAGGCCGGCGGCCTCGATCACCATGGCAGTGCCCTTGGTGGCCACGAGGTGGAAGCCCAGGTCGGCGAGCGTGCGCGCCACTTCCACCAGGCGCGGCTTGTCCTCGTCGCGCACGGACAGGAAGGCCTTGCCGGATTTCGGCAGCTTCACCCCCGCGGCCAGCTGGCTCTTCACGAACGCTTCCGCGAAGGTCTCGCCCACGCCCATCACCTCGCCCGTGGACTTCATCTCGGGGCCGAGGATGGTGTCCACGCCCGGGAACTTGATGAACGGGAACACCGCCTCCTTCACGGAGTAGTACGGCGGCACGATCTCGCCGCGCACGTCCTGCGCGGCGAGCGACAGCCCGGCCATGCAGCGCGCCGCCACCTTGGCCAGCGGCCGCTGGATGGCCTTCGACACGTAGGGCACGGTGCGCGAAGCGCGCGGGTTGACCTCCAGCACGTAGAGCTGGTTGTCCTTGATCGCGAACTGCACGTTCATCAACCCGACGACCTTCAGCGCCTTGGCCAGCGCGTAGGTCGCTCGGCGAACGGTCCCGAGCATCTCCGCCGAAAGCGTGTGCGGCGGCATCACCATCG
>CAZOIB010000229.1:0-18131 GCA_964579785.1 uncultured Lysobacter sp.
CGGAACTGGCGGGCGTCCTCGCGCACGAGATCGCGCACGTGCTGAAGAAGCACCAGCTCGCCGCGATCCAGTCCGACGCTGGCTGGAGCGCGGCCGCCACGGGCGCCAAGGCGGTCGCGGCCGACCGCATCGGCAGGAGCGGCGACGTGCTGGGCCTGAAGTCCCAGCTCGCCAATGCCGGCGTGGACCTGGTGAAGGACGGGCTCTTCCTGCGGCCGCTGGACCGCGGCATGGAGTACGAGGCGGACCGCATCGGCGTCGTGATCGCCGCGCGCGGCGGCTACGATCCCTACGGGCTCGTCGCGGTGCTCGGCATGCTCGCGCAGGTGAAGCCGGAGGAGTCCGGCGCCTCGATCACGTTTTCCACGCACCCTTCCCCCGCGGATCGCCTCGCGGAGCTGGAGAAGGTGGTGCCCCGGGCGCTCGAGCAGTTCGCGCAGCAACCGCAGGTCGAAGGCCGCTTCCGGCAGACCGTCGGCGCGCAGTAGCGCCTACTTCAGGTTCGCAACCTTCTTGCGCGCTTCCTGCGCGTGGATCTGCGCGTAGGCCTGGTGCGCGGCGGCCTCCGCTTCGCCGACCTTGATCGGCAGCCCCATGTCGGAGAGCACGGAACCCAGCGCCGACAGGCACAGCATCACGTTCTCCGGCTTGCACGAGTAGCCCATGATGCCGACGCGCCAGATCTTCCCGGCGAGCGGCCCCAGGCCGGCCCCGATCTCGAGGTTGAACTCCGTGAGGAGCGTCCTCCTCACCTCGGCCTCGCGGTCGCGGATCGCCTCGGGGATGTGCACGGCGTTCATCTGCGGCAGGCGCGCGCCTTCCTTGACCAGGAACTTCAGGCCCATGGCCTCCAGACCCGCCTTGAGCGCGAGGTGGTGGCGATGGTGGCGCGCCCAGCAGTTCTCCAGGCCCTCCTCCTTCACCAGCAGCAGCGCCTCGTGCAGCGCGTAGAGGCTGTTGGTGGGCGCGGTGTGGTGGTAGGTGCGCGTCGTGGCGCCCCAGTAGCCGAGAAGCAGGTTCATGTCCATGAACCAGCTGTGGATCTTGTCCTTGCGCGCCTTGACGTGCTCGACCACGCGGTCGTTGAACGACACGGGCGAGAGTCCCGGCGTGCACGACAGGCACTTCTGGCTGGCCGAGTAGACGGCGTCGATTTCCCAGTCGTCGACCATCACGGGCGTTCCGGCCAGCGAGGTGACCGCGTCGACGATGGTGAGCGCGCCATGCCGGTGGGCGACCGCGACCAGCGTCTTCGCGTCCGACTGCACCCCCGTGGAGGTTTCCGCGTGCACGAAGGAGACGATGCGCGCGTCGGGATGCTTCTTCAGCGCATCCTCGAGCTTTTGCGGGTCGCACGGCTCGCCCCACTCGTCCTCGACCACGACGGCGGTGCCGCCCGCGCGCTCGACGTTCTCGATCATGCGCCCGCCGAACACGCCGTTCCGGCAGACGATGACCTTGTCGCCGGGGGCCACCATGTTCACGAAGCAGTACTCCATGCCCACCGATCCCGGCCCGGAGACGGGGAAGGTGAGGGCGTTCTTCGTCTGGTAGGCGTAGCGCAGCAGCGACTTCAGCTCCTCCATCATCTCGACGAAGACGGGGTCGAGGTAGCCGATGGCCGGCAGGCTCATCGCCGCCATCACGCGCGGGTTGATCTCGGAGGGGCCCGGGCCGAGCAGCGTGCGCTGCGGCGGGTGGAAGGAGTGGATCTTCTTCGTGGGTGCGAGGTACTTGAGCGTCATGTCGTCGTCCTGTGAGTCGTGAAGCGCACGACCGTCCCCGGGGAGAGGTCGGCAAGAGGTTCGGGATCGATGGCGGTATCGCCGTCGGGGTGGGGCAGGCCGTCGGCCACCAGGTTCGCGAAGTCGAAGAGCGCGCGGTCCATGAGGTGGGACGGCGTGACCCGCGTCAGCGCGCTGAAGATGGAGATGACGCGCCCGGGGTGCTTCTTCTCCCAGTCGCGCAGCATCGCCTTGACCTGCTTCCTCTGCAGGTTCTCCTGCGAGCCGCAGAGGTCGCAGGGGATGATCGGGAAGGCGCGATCCCCGGAATAGGCCGCGAGGTCGCGCTCCTCCACGTAGGCGAGCGGGCGGATCACGACATGCCGGCCGTCGTCGGAGACCAGCTTCGGCGACATCGCCTTGATCTTGCCGTTGTGGAAGAGGTTGAGGAAGAACGTCTCCAGGATGTCGTCGCGGTGATGGCCGAGCGCGATCTTCGTCGCGCCCAGCTCCTTCGCCACGCGATAGAGGACGCCGCGGCGCAGCCGGGAGCACAGGCTGCACATCGTCTTGCCCTCGGGAATGACGCGCTTCACCACGCTGTGCGTGTCCTGCACCACGATGCGGTGCGGGATGCCGCGCGCGGTCAGGTACTCCGGCAGCACGTGCGCCGGGAACCCGGGATGGCGCTGGTCGAGGTTGACGGCGATCACCTCGAAGGGCACCGGGGCGCAGTCGCGCAGGTGCACCAGCACGTCGAGGAGCGCATAGCTGTCCTTGCCGCCGGAAAGGCACACCATCACCTTGTCGCCAGCCCCGATCATCGAGAAGTCGGCGATCGCCTCGCCCACGAGGCGGCGGATGCGCTTCCTGCGCTTGGCAGCCTCGTAATCGGACTTGCGCGTGTCCTGCGCGGCGATGGCGGCAGTATTCATGGGGACTTCTAGAGGGCGATGGAACGCCCGCCGTCGACGGCGAGAACCTGGCCGGTGACGAACGCAGCGTCGAACAGGAGGTATTTTACCGCGCCGGCTATGTCCTCCGGTGTGCCCGTGCGGCGCAGGGGCGTCTGCCCCGTGATGCGCTCGCGCTCGCCCGGCGGAAAGGCGTTGTATTCACTGCCGGCTCGTCCCTCGACCACGGCCTCGGGCCACAGGATGGCGCCCGGGGAAACGCCGTTCACCCGCACTTCCGGCGCCAGTTCCAGCGCCAGGGCGCGCGTGAGTCCGGCCAGGCCGCTCTTGGCGACGGAGTAGGCGAGAAAGCCCGCCAGCGGCCGCTCGGCGTGGATGTCGACGATGTTCACGATGGCGCCGCGGCTCGCGCGCAGGTGGCTGGCGGCCGCCTGCGCCAGGAAAAGGGGCGCGCGCAGGTTGGTGCCGACCAGGTCCTCCCATTCCCCGGGCCCGAGCGCGTCGAGCGGCGTTGCGTGGAAGGAGGAGGCGTTGTTCACGAGGCCGTCGAGGCGCCCGAAGCGCGTCGCGGCCGCTTCCACGAGGGAGGCTAGCGCGGCGGTGTCGAGGAGGTCCGCCTGCACGATCGCGGCCGATTGCGGGCGGCGCGACTCCAGGTCGGCAACCAGGCGTTCAGCATCGGCGCGCGAGCGGTGGCAGTGCACCACGACGTCGGCGCCGGCCGCGTGCACGGCGCGCGCGATCGCCGCCCCCACGCGCCGCGCCCCCCCGGTGACGAGAACCGCTTTCCGGTTCATGGTGTTATATTCCTCGGCAGTAACGTCGCGCGGGCCTGCACGCGGCGACAGAGGCGGAAGTGTAGCGAAATCCGCGATCGTTTCCCGACTGCGCCCTCATTCCGATGTCCTCCTCGCTCGACTTTTCCCTTCCCCCTCCCGAGCCCGACGCGGCGACCCACTCGCACGAGCTCGCCGAGCGCATCGCCAACGAGATCGCCGAGGCGGGGGGCTGGATCCCGTTCTCGCGCTACATGGAGCTGGCACTCCATGCCCCGGGCTACGGCTACTACGCGGCGGGGGCGCGCAAGATCGGCCCGGCGGGCGACTTCGTCACCGCCCCGGAGCTCACGCCCATGTTCGCGAGCTGCCTGTCGATGCAGGCGCGGCAGGTGCTGGAGCGCACCGGGGGCGAAATCCTCGAGATCGGACCCGGCTCGGGCGTCCTCGCCGCCGACCTGTACGGATTCCTCAAGTCGCAAGGGGCGGCGCCGAAGCGCTACAAGCTGCTCGAAGTGAGCCCGGACCTGAAGGAGCGCCAGCGCGCGCGGCTCGCCGAGCGCCACCCGGAGGACCTGGACCGCTTCGAGTGGATCGACGGCCTGCCGGGGCGCATCGACGGCCTGGTGATCGCGAACGAGGTGCTCGACGTGCTGCCCTTCGCCATCGTGCACCGCACGGGGGGCGACATCCTCGAGCGCGGCGTGGTCCTCACCGAAGCCGGCTTTGCCTGGGAGGACATGGCGCTGCCCGACGGCGACCTGAAGCGCCGGGCGAACCAGGTCCTGCCGTCCGGGGACTACGAATACACCACGGAAGTGAACCTCGCGGCCGAGGGACTGGTTCGCTCCGTGTCCGCGGCGCTGGGCCGGGGCCTCGCGCTCTTCATCGACTACGGCTATGCGCAGGCCGAGTACTACCACCCGCAGCGTGCAGCCGGGACCATGCGCTGCCACTACCGCCACCGTGTCCACAACGACCCGTTCTTTCTGCCGGGGCTGCAGGACATCACCGCACACGTCGATTTCACGGCCATGGCGCACGCGGCCGAGTCCACCGGCGCCGAAGTCATGGGCTACACGACGCAGGCGCACTTCCTCATTTCCTGCGGTCTCGCCGTCCTCGTGTCGGGAGGCGACCCCTCCATGACCATCTCGCGGCTCGATGCGACCAGCGCGGTGAAGCGCCTGGTCAACCCCTCCGAGATGGGCGAGCTCTTCAAGGTGCTGGGGGTCGGGCGCGACATCGACTCGCCGCTGCAGGGTTTCCAGTCGGCGCGGCCGCTGTCGCTGTAGCTACCCCCGCAGCGCCGCCAGCACCTCGTCCAGCATCTTCTTCGCATCCCCGAAGAGCATGCGGTTGTTGTCCTTGTAGAAGAGCGGGTTGTCGACGCCGGCGTAGCCCGAGGCCATGCTGCGCTTCATCACCACCGACGTGTGCGCCTTCCACACTTCCAGCACTGGCATCCCGGCGATGGGGCTCGCGGGATCTTCCTGGGCGCTCGGGTTCACGATGTCGTTGGCGCCGATGACCATGGAGACGTCGGTGTCCGGGAAGTCCTCGTTGATCTCGTCCATCTCGAGCACGATGTCGTAGGGCACCTTGGCTTCCGCCAGCAGCACGTTCATGTGGCCCGGCATGCGCCCGGCGACCGGGTGGATGCCGAAGCGCACCGTCTTGCCGAGGTCGCGCAGGCGCTTGGTGATCTCGAACACCGTGTGCTGCGCCTGGGCCACCGCCATCCCGTAGCCGGGCACGATGACCACGCTCTTCGCCTCGCGCAGCAGGTCGGCGGTTTCCTGCGCGGTCACGGAGACGACCTCGCCCGCGGGCTGTGCTGCGCCGCCCGCCGCCGGGGCGGCCGACTCGCCCCCGAAACCGCCCGCGATCACGCTGATGAAGTTGCGGTTCATCGCGCGGCACATGATGTACGACAGGATCGCACCGGAGGAGCCGACGAGCGCGCCGGTCACGATGAGCAGGTCGTTGGAGAGCATGAAGCCGGTGGCCGCCGCGGCCCATCCGGAGTAGCTGTTCAGCATCGAGACGACCACCGGCATGTCCGCGCCGCCGATCGCCATCACCATGGGGAAGCCGAAGAGGCGGGCGATCCCGCTCATGACGATGATCGGCGTCATGCCTTCCTGGATGGAGTGCGCGCCCAGGAACTTGTATCCGAACCAGAGCACCACGAGCAGCCCGGCCAGGTTCAGCCAGTGGCGCGCGGGCAGCAGCAAGGGCTTGCCCCCGATGCGGCCCGAGAGCTTGCCGAAGGCGATCACCGACCCGGAGAGCGTCACGGCGCCGATCAGCACGCCTATGTACACCTCGACATGGTGGATCGTGACCTCGGCGGGAGACATGCCGGCCGTGGCGGTGGGGTCGACGTAGCTCGCGTAGCCCACGAGCATCGCGACCAGGCCCACGAGACTGTGCATGAATGCCACCAGCTCGGGCATCTGCGTCATCTTCACGGTGCGCGCGAGATACAGGCCGATCGCGCCGCCGGCGACGAGGGCGATCGCGATCCACCCGAGGCCGCCGGTGGTGACGCGCGGGCCGAATATGGTGGCGAGCACCGCGATCGCCATCCCGATCATCCCGTAGAGGTTGCCGCGCCGCGAGGTCTCGGGGTTGGAGAGTCCCCCCAGGCTCAGGATGAAGAGAATGATCGCGGCGATGTAGGAGACGGTGGCCAGGCTTGCGGACATGGTGTCGGTCCCCTATTTGCGGAACATGGCGAGCATGCGCTGCGTCACCGCGAAGCCGCCGAACATGTTGACGGCGGTGAGCGCGATGCCGGCCACCGCGAGCCAGCGGATCAGTTCGTCGGGCCGCGGAGTACCGGTCGCGGCGGCCAGCACCGGCGGCGCGATCTGCACCAGGGCGCCGATGATGATGATGCTGCTGATGGCGTTGGTGACGCTCATGAGCGGCGTGTGCAGCGCGGGTGTCACGTTCCACACCACCATGTAGCCCACGAAGCAGGCCAGCACGAACACCGTGAAGTGGCCGAGGAATGCCGCGGGTGCATAGGCGCCGATGAGCAGGAACGCGACGGCTGCGACCGCGAAGAGGATCGCGAGCGATCCCGCCGCCATCGGCTCGCCGCCGCCGTGGCCGTGCCCCTTGGGGGCCGGTGGCGGCATGGCGGGCTTGGCCGCCTGCACCGCCGCCGCGGGAAGCTTCGGCGGCGGCGCCGGCCAGGTGACCGTACCGTCCTTGATCACGGTCAGGCCGCGCAGGGCGTCGTCCTCCATGTTGACGTTGATGAGGCCGTCCTTGGTCTTGCAGAGCTCCTCGGCGAGACGGAACAGGTTGGTCGCGTACAGCGTCGAGGACTGCTTGGCCAGGCGGCTGGGCAGGTCGGTGTAGCCGATGATGGTCACCCCGTGCCGCACGACCGCCTCGCCCGGCACGGTGAGCTCGCAGTTGCCGCCCTGCTCGCCGGCCATGTCGACGATCACGCTGCCCGCCCGCATGCTTTTCACCATGTCGGCCGTGATCAGCTTCGGCGCCGGCTTGCCGGGGATGAGCGCCGTGGTGATGATGATGTCGACCTCGCTCGCTTGCCTGGCGTACATGTCGCGCTGGGCCTTCTGGAAGCCCTCGCTCATCACCTTGGCGTAGCCGCCGCCGCCCGAGCCCTCCTCCTCGTAGTCGACCTTGACGAACTCGCCGCCCAGCGACTTGACCTGGTCGGCGACCTCGGCGCGCGTGTCGTTGGCGCGCACGATGGCGCCGAGGCTCGCGGCGGTTCCGATGGCCGCGAGGCCCGCGACACCGGCGCCCGCGACGAAGACCTTGGCCGGCGGCACCTTCCCCGCGGCCGTGATCTGCCCGCTGAAGAAGCGGCCGAAGGCGTTGGCCGCCTCGATCACCGCGCGGTAGCCGCTGACGCCGGCCATCGAGGTGAGCGCATCCATCTTCTGGGCGCGGCTCAACATGCGGGGCAGCGCGTCGATCGCGAGCACGGTGGCCTTGCGCGCGGCGAGGGCCTCCATGAGCGGGGGATTCTGCGCGGGCCAGATGAAGCTCACGAGCGTGGTGCCCTCGCGGATGTGGGAAACCTCTTCCAGGCTCGGGGCGCGCACCTTGAAGACGATGTCCGCCTTCGACCAGAGCGTCTTCGCGTCGGGCGCGATCTCGGCGCCGGCGGCCACGTAGGTCTCGTCGGCGCAGTTCGCCGCGTCGCCGGCTCCGGACTCGACGAGGACGCCGAAGCCCAGCTTTCTCAGTTTCTCCACCGCTTCCGGCACGGTGGCGACGCGCCTTTCGCCAGTGAACACTTCCTTGGGGACGCCGATCACCTGGGGCATGCGCTTCTTCCTTTCCGAAAGACCTGTGCGAAAGTCCGCTCTTCTGGCGGGACGGACCGATTTTACTTGATCCTTCGTCCCCACCTGAATTTCCGGGCGCTCCGGCAAGGGGGCACCGGCACCTCTCGCGCCGGTCGGAACCGGTCCCGTCGCTCGCGCACACCGCGCCGCGAAGCGGATATCATGGCCCCCGGGCAGCAAGGGCACTACCAATACTTGAGGAGCGAGGAGCAATGAAAAAGATCACCGTGATGATGGCCGCGGCGGTAGCGGCCTTCGGGCTGGCGACTGCCGTCGCACAGGAAAAGAAGGCACGCATCTCCATCGGTACCGGCGGCACCGCCGGCGTCTACTACCCCCTGGGCGGCGGCCTCGCGGCACTGCTGTCCAAGCACATCCCCGGCGTGGACGCCACGGCGGAAGTGACCTCCGGCTCGGTCGCCAACCTGCAGTTGATCGGCGGCGGCAAGTCCGAGGTGGGCTTCACGATGGCCGATTCGGCGTGGGACGCCTACAACGGTCTCGACAAGTTCAAGGACAAGAAGGTCGCGCTGCGCACCCTGGTCGTGTTCTATCCGAACCGGATGCAGGTCGTCACGCTGGACGGCAAGGGCATCGAGAAGATGACCGACCTCAAGGGCAAGCGCATGGCCACCGGGGCGCCCGCCTCCGGCACCGAGGTGATGTCGATGCGGCTCCTCGAGGCCTACGGTCTCGACCCGAACAAGGACGTCAATCGCGAGCGCCTCTCGCTTGCCGAATCGGTGAACGCCCTCAAGGACGGCAAGGTCGATGCCCTGAGCTGGGTGGGCGGCGTGCCCACTCCCGGCCTCACCGACCTCGCGGCCACCCCGGGCAAGAAGATCAAGCTGCTCGACCACGGCGACGCCGCCGACGCGATGCGCAAGAAGTACGGTCCGCTCTACGTGAAGAACCGGATTCTCGCCAACGCCTACCCGGGCGAGGTGCGCGAGACCACCAACGTGGACGTCTGGAACCTGCTGGTCGTGCCGGAGTCGGCCGACGAGAACCTCGTCTACCAGATCACCAAGTTGATGTTCGAGAAGAAGGACGAGCTGATGAAGGTGCACAAGGACGCTGCCTTTCTCGCCCTCGACAACCAGCTCACGGGCGGCTCCCCGATCCCGTTCCACCCCGGGGCGCTCAAGTACTTCAAGGAAAAGGGCCTCAAGGTCAACTGAAGCGCCCCAGCTTCCGGAAAAGGGCCCCGCGCGGGCCCTTTTTCTTTGCCCGCCGCCCGTGCGCCAGCGCCACGGCCGCACGCAAGTCCTTGATTCGCCACGGCCCGTGGTGAAAATGGTGCAGTGCAATATTTTTTTCGCCAAACCTCTTGACTTGGCTGCTGGCTGGCCTAAAATTCGTATTTGTGCAGTGCAGCAAAACGGCTGCCGCAACCCGCTACCCCGCCATTCCCAGTCCAGGAGACCACCATGTTCAAAGTCGACCAGTTCAGCGCCAGCAACGAAGCCGTCCTCAACCAGTTCGCGCATTTCGCCCAGCTTTCGCTCGCCAACCTCGAGAAGTTCGCCGAGATCGGCCTCGATGCCGCCCGTGATTCCGTCGAGCAGGCCACCGCGCACGCCGCCGCCCTTGCCGGCGCCAAGGACGTGCACGAAGTCATCGCGATCAATTCCGCCGCCCTCGAGCCGGTCATGAAGCGCGCCTACGCCTACTCGCGCACCGTGTACGAGACCGCCGCGGAGACCAACGCCGAAGTGAAGGCCGTCTTCGAGAAGCAGACCGCCGACGCGAACAAGTCCGCCGTCGCGTCCCTCGAGGAAGCGTTCAAGTTCGCGCCCGCCGGTTCCGAGGCCTATGTCGGCAACGTGAAGAGCGCCATCGCCGCCGCGCAGAGCGCCTACTCGAACCTCGCCGCGATCAACAAGCAGCTCTACGACACCGTCGAGAAGACCGTCGAGCAGAACGTCGCGACCGTGCAGTCGGCCGCCAAGGCCCCGAAGGCCCCGGTCCGCAAGGCCGCGAAGCGCAAGTAATCAGCCGCCCCGCGAGGGGCTTGCAGCAGTTGTCGCAAGCAAAGGCCCCTGGTTTCGACCAGGGGCCTTTGCATTTCCGGCCCCGCTCAGGGTACGGACGGGAAAAACGAGGGACGGTCCCCGATCTTGCTCAGTCCGCGGATAACGCGGCACCAATGCGTGCCGCACGCGCCGCATGGATTGAGGCGGGCACTGCCTGCGGATGCTCCCGGGCGATGGCGGCCGCGTCGACGTCGAGGGCGGCCGCGCGGGCCGCGCGGATGCGGTCGCGGGGAACGGTGCGCACGAGTCCCCGGGCGCAGAGGTCGCACTCGCAGACTTCCATCAGGCGCTCGATGCGATCGGGGCGGCGAAAGGCGTCCGTGCGCTCCAGGAGTCCGAGGAGCGCTTCGGGCCCGAGGGAGCTGGCACCCTCGATCGCGGCGCGCTCGCGGGAGGCGAGTCCCGCCAGGTCGCGGCACTCCCCGGGGGCATTGATGCGTTCGCACAACGCGGTCACCGCTTCGGGTGTCAGGCCCAGCGTCAGGCAGGCGAAGCGGACCGGCAAGAGATAGGCGATGCTGGCCTCGAGGCGTGCCCGGAGGCCGGCAAGACTGTCGTTCCCGGCATGCCGGTCGACTTCCGGCAGCACCCGGGCAAGCGCCCCGCAGTCACGCAGCACCTCGATCATGCGGCCTGGCTGCGGCTCCTGGAGACCGCGCGCGATCTCCTGCCAGACGCGTTCCGGGACGAGGTGGTCGGCCTCGCCGGAGAGCACCATGGCGCGCATGAGTTCCATCGTTTCCGGGGCCACTGCGAAGCCGAAGCGCGCGGCGAAGCGGGCCACGCGCAGGATGCGCACCGGATCCTCCGCGAACGCCTCGCCCACGTGGCGCAGGACGCCCAGGCGCAGGTCCTCGCGCCCGCCATGCGGATCGATGAGCGTGCCGTCCTCGGCGCGGGCGATGGCGTTGATGGTGAGGTCGCGCCGGCGCAGGTCCTCCTCGAGCGTCACGTCCCGGGAGGCGTGGAAGACGAATCCCTTGTAGCCCGGCGCCGTCTTGCGCTCGGTGCGCGCGAGCGCGTACTCCTCGTGCGTCTCCGGATGCAGGAACACGGGGAAGTCGGCGCCGACCGGGCGGAACCCGAGGGCCGCCATCTCCGCGGGCGTGGCCCCCACCACCACCCAGTCGCGATCGGTCACGCTGCGGCCGAGCAACTCGTCGCGGACGCAACCGCCCACCGCGTAGGTCTTCATCAGTCGCGCGGCGGCGCGGCGTAGGGCTCGTCTTCCGCCACGAACTCGGTCTCGGCGAGCGCCCCTTCGACCCAGGCGCGGATGCCGGGGGCCGACTGCATGGCCCGGCAGTAGTCCTGCGCCACCCGGTTGCCCGCCACGCCATAGGTCGCGAACCGCATCACCACGGGCGCGAACATCGCGTCCGCGGCACAGAATGGCCCGAACAGGAAGTCGCCCCCGGCGCCGTGGCGCGACCTCGCCGTGCTCCAAAGCTGCTCGATGCGGTCGATGTTGGCGCGCACCTCCGGGGTCATGCCCTTGCCGGGGTGGCTCGCGCGAATGTTCATCGGCATCTTCGCGCGCAGGTCGCGGAATCCGGCATGCATCTCGGCGGCGGCGGAACGCGCGTACGCACGGGCGGCGGGATCGGCGGGCCAGACGCCACGGTCCGGAAACCAGTCGTGGACGGTCTCGAGGATCGCAGCCGAATCCCAGACGGCGATCCTGTCGCGCCACAGCACCGGCACCAGGCCGGAGGGCGACCAGCGGCCGATGTTGGCGTCCCACTCGTCGGAGTGGAAGCGCAGCTTCACCTCGGCGAAGGGGATGCCCAGCTGCCTGAGGAGCACCCACGGCCGCATGGACCACGAGGAGTAGTTCTTGTTGCCGATGACGAGCGTCAAGTCGTCCATTTCACCCTCCCGAGCGGCTGCGGTAGCCGGGATAGCGGCCGCGCAGGCCCGCGTCCGCCATGTACTCCGGCACGATGGATTCCATCGCGGCCGGCGCGAAGCCGAAGACCTCCGGAAAGGCGCAGCCGCAGACGCTGTCGACTTTCATGGAGGCGAGGTTGTCGCGCGTCATCACCGGCCCCGGAAGATGCTCCAGCACGAAGGCCTGCGCCTGGGCCGCCCAGCCGGGAAGCGGCACGATGAGACGCTTGCGCCCCTTGAGTGCGGCCACGAAGCGCACGATATCGGCCAGCGTGTAGATGCCGGGGCCGCAGAGGTCGTAGGACTGCCCGTGGGTGCGCGGATCGTCGAGGGCGAGCGTCACGGCACGCGCCACGTCCTCCACCCAGACGGGCTGGAACTTCACCGCTGCGCCGGCGAGCGGCACCACCGGGAACGGCTTCACCAGCGCGGCGAAGAGGTTCAAGAAACTGTCGTCGCGCCCGAAGATGACGGACGGCTTGAGGAAGGTCCAGGCGAGGCCCGTGCCGGCCTCGCGGATCGCATCCTCGCCGCGCCCGCGCGAACGCAGGTACTGGCTGGGACCGTCGCGCCCCGCGTGCAGCGCGCTCACGTGCACGAGGCGAGCGACACCGGCCTCGCGGCAGGCGCGCGCGAGCCGCCGTGGCAATTCGACGTGGACCTTCTCGAAACTTTCGCGGCGGCTCTGGTGCAGGATGCCGACGAGATTCACGACCGCGTCCACGCCGTCGAGCGCCGCCGCCAGCGCGGCATCGTCGTGCGGGCTCGCCGCCACGATCTCGATGGCAGGCAGCACCTGCAGGACCCTGGCCTTGACGCGGTCGCGCGTCAGCACGCGCAACTGCAGTCCTCTACCGGCCAGGTGCGCGCAGACCGAGCGGCCGACGAAGCCGCTGGCGCCGAGGACCAGGACGCGGCGGATGCCCATCGTCAGGGAATGGCGGCGACGCTCGTCGCGTCGCCGCCATTGCGTCCCGGCACGGTGCCCATGAGGGCGCGCAGGCTTGCCGTCTTGCCGGTCAGGCGGTGGGTGTAGAACCAGGCGTTGGCCATCACTTTCTTCACGTAATCGCGGGTTTCGTTGAAGGGGATGGACTCGGCATAGATGGCCCCCTCGAGCGGCTTGGCATCGCGCCAGCGCTTGGCGCGGCCGGGGCCCGCGTTGTAGCCGGCCGTGGCCAGCACGGGATCGCCGAGATCCGCCAGCACGCGATGGAAGTAGTAGGTGCCCATGGCCACGTTGACCTCGGGCTGCACCAGGAGCGCCGGACGATAGTCGGGCACGGCAATCTGCTTGGCCACCCAGCGTGCCGTGGCCGGCATGAGCTGCATCAGGCCCGTCGCGCCGACGCGCGATTTCACCGTCGCATTGAAGCGGCTCTCCTGGCGGATGAGGCCGTAGAGCACCGCCTCGTCGACTTGCCACTGCCGCGCGGCCGCGGCGAGCGATTCGCGGTGCGGCAGCGGGTAGCGGCGCGTGTAGTCGTGCAGCGAGGCGGTGCGCTCCGCGGCGCCGATGGCGCGATCGACGAGGCCCGCCTGCGCGGCGATCTCGGCGGCGGCGAGGAAGCCGCGATCGTCCATCGCGCGCAGGCCGAACACCCATTCGCGAAAGGCTTCCTGGTTCATCTCCAGCCGGTACAGGGCGATGGCGCGGCCGACGGCAGGAATGGCGCCGACGCGGTCGAGGTCTTCCTGCGCGACGGTCACGGCCGTCCAGTCGGGGCTCGCGACGGCCCCGAGGTCCTCGGCGGCGAGCAGCCCATAGAAGTGTCGCTCGTGCGAGAGCGGGCTCAGGATGGCCTCGGCGGCCGCGCGCGCGCCTTCCTCGGCCAGCGAGCGTCCCAGCCAGTAGCGCCAGGCGGAGTCGCGCGCCGCCTCGGGCGTCATGAGGTTTACCGCCGCCCGCACGGCCGGCCAGTCGCCTGCCCGCAATGCGGCCCGCGCCTTCCATTGCAGCTGTCCTTCGGTGAACGGCCCCTCGCCCGCTTCCTGGTACCAGGCCAGCGCCTGCGGGTGATGCTGCAGCGCGCCTGCGTGCGCGATCTGGGCCCACCCGTAACGCGTATCGTCCGGACCGAGAAGGACGGCGTGCGCGCGCAGCTGCGCGGCGGCGTCCTCCGGCCTGGTGCGCGCCAGCCGCGTGATGGCGAAGAGCAGCAGCTCGTGGGTCGCCCGCGTCGGGATGCGGGCCTTCTCGACCGCGAGATAACGCCCCGGGTCCGCGTTGGCGCGGTCGAGGGAGTGCTCGTTCATGCGCTCCTTCGCCGCAAGGAAGGCGTTGGCGCGGCGTGCCTCCTTCACATGGCCCGCCGCAAGCACCTTGCGGATGCGCTCCCAGGCCTCGGGTGAACCGATCAGGCGCTCGGCTGCGGCGGCCTCGAATGCCGGGGTGCAGGCGCCGGGCGCCTCGCGGCCCGCGAGCCAGAGGGCCCGTGCTTCGCGCAGGGCCTCGGCGTCGCCGCGCGCGAGTCGCTCCTGCAACGCGTAGCACGCCACTTCGGCGTCATCGCTCGTGAGCCCGAGATAGGCATGGCGGAACAGGTCCCACTGCGCCCTTGCGCCCAGCGCCTTCAGCCAGTCGCGGCGCAGGGCGTCGGCGAGCGGCGAGTCGGCGTGCCTGCCCAGGAAGGCGTCGATCTCGTCGGGGTCCGCCTTGTCCAGGGTCGCGCCCAGGTACCAGTAGTTCGGGTATGCCTCGAGCGGATGCCCGGCAAAGCGCGCGCGCCACTTGTCCAGCGCCCTGAGGTCGCGCTTCTGGGCCGCTTCGCGTGCCAGCAGGAGGTCGGTGTCGGCCGGCGGCGCGGCCGACGCGGGGAGCGGGCCGGCAGCGAAGGCGAGGACGGCGAGGAAGCGCGCGAGGAACATCGGTCGGGGCACGGGCACGCGAGGATTATATTCCCCGGGTGACCGCGCGCCCCGCCGGGAGTTCACTTCAGCAGGGGCAGAACCCAGATCAGCATGCCGATCACGTAGCAGATCGTGCAGGAGATGAGGGTGAAGGGCACGCTCCAGCGCAGGAACTCGCGCAGGCTCACCTTGCGGTTCTCCTCGCGCTCGCAGATGTTGGCCGCCACGTAGAGTGCGGGCGCGCCGGCGATGGTGAGGTTGCTCCCGAGCGTGCCCGACCAGAGGAGCATCCACCAGAGCGGCCACGGGTCCACGCCCTGCTGGCCCAGGTCGCGCACGGTGTAGAGGAAGGTGAGGATGTAGGCGTCGTGCTCGACGATGCCGACGATCGGGATGGTGATCCAGTAGAGGAGTGTCGCGCCCAGCGCCATGTTCTGCGCGAAGATCGGCGCCATGGCGTGCGCGAGCTTCTCCAGGATGCCGGTCTTCTCCATGCCGCCCACCAGCGCGAAGAGGGCGATGTAGAAGAACACCGCGCGCCAGTCGAGCTCCTGCACGACCTCCTCGAAGCTGGGCTTCTTCACCCGGTCGCCGAGGAGTTCCAGGACCAGGACCAGGATGAGCGCCCCCGTCATGGCGATGAAGCCGAGCTTCACGCCGAGATGCTCGCGCAGGCTCATGGCGACGATGGTGGCGACGAAGCCGCCGACCACGATCGTGGCGAAGAGCTTGTCGGGGATCCTGGCATCCCCCATGCCCTCGCCGCCGGCGGGGACGGCCTTCGAGCCGCCGAACTTGCGGAAGAAGAGCCAGTACATGATCCCGAGCGTGAGCGAGAAGGTGACGAGGAGGATCGGAAAGGAGCTGGGCTTGCCCTTGTACCAGATGAAGTCGAAGAACTCGGCCCCCGAGACGCTGTGCATCATCTGCGGCGGCAGGTCGCCCAGCAGCATGGCCGAGCCCATGAAGTTGGCGCTGAAGCCGATCATGAGGACCAGCGGCGTGAGCGGCAGGCCGAGGTGGCGCGCGAGCGGGATGGCCACCGGCGCGAACATCAGGATCACCACGACGTTGTCCACGACCATCGAGACCAGGCCCGCAAGCATCGACAGGATCACGATGAGCGCCCCGCCGTTGCCGCGCGAGATCTCGAGCGCCTTCACGCTCAGCCACTCCGGAATTCCCGACTTGCCGAAGTAGCCGGCGATGGTCCAGATTGAGACGAGGATCGCCATCACGTTCCAGTCGACGATCTTGAAGGCGTCGTCCTCGTTCATGAGGCCCATCCAGATCATCACGGTGACGCCGAGCAGGGCGGCCACCGTGCTGTCGATCCATCCGGTGATGACGATCAGGATCGTCGCCGCAAAGATGACGAGCGCGGCTATGGTCATCGTTTCCATCAGGGGCTTCCTCCGAGGGGCTGTCGTTGTACTTCCGCGCACTGCACGCGAGTCGGGCGCGAGACGAAATGTAGCAAATAATGCGTGCCGGCCCCGTCCCCGGCCTTGACCTATGCCAAGACAACCGGGCGCGCGCGCGGCTAGACTGGCGCTGCACCGAGGCGTGCCGCGCGGCAGCCGCATCCCGACCCAAGAGGAGCAGCCATGACTTACGGTTCGATCCTGGTTCCCATCGACGAACACCCCGGCGCGGCCGGCAGCATCGAGACCGCGATCCGCCTGGCGGCCGCCCACGGCGCGCACCTCGAGGGCCTCGCGATCATTCCGCCGCTGGCCGTTCCCCTGCGCCTGCGGCCCCGCCAGAGCGCCGCTGCCCTGATGAAGAAGGAATACCAGCACGACAAGCTGGAAGCCCGGGCCGCCATCAAGCGCTTCGAGGCGCAGGCGCGCAAGGCGGGCGTGGCCTCCGTGGAAGGCATCGCAGTCGAGGGCAACACGGTGCCCACCCTGGCCCTGCACGCCAGGACGGCCGACCTCGTCGTCCTGCCGCGTCCCGGCGCCGATGACCTGGGCGCCCTCGGCGGGCACGATGTCGAGGCTGCGCTCCTGTGCGTCGGGCGCCCCGTGCTCCTCGTCCCGGAAAAAGGCTCCGCCGCCACCTTTCCGAGGAAGGTCCTGGTCGCCTGGAACGGCAGCCGCGAGGCGGCGCGTGCCCTGTCGGACGCGGTGCCGCTCCTGGCGCGGGCCAGGGCTGTCGTGGTGCTTTCCTCCGGGCCGGCCGGCGATGATGGCCCGATCCACGGCGCGAAGGCGGCCCTGCGCTACCTCGCGCGGCACGGAATCGCCGCGGAAACCGTGCATGCGAACGCTGCCGACGACCGCGTCGGCGACCTGATCCTGGCCCGTGCGAAAAAGGTCGGTGCCGACCTCGTCGTCATGGGTGCCTATGGCCGGCCCCGATTCGCGGAGCTGGTGCTCGGCGGCGCGACGCGGGCGGTGCTCGCCAATGCCGGCATCACGGTCCTGATGTCGCACTGACGCCGGCGCCGGCTTGACGCGGATCAAGAGACTCGCGGCCCCCGCGCGATCTAGAATGGTCCCGCCACCTTCAGAGTGGCGTCGTCGGAAGCCGGGACGTGTCATCCCCGCCACGGTTCCCCGCACGGTAAAATCCAGAGCGTCGTCATCCGAAGACCGCCCCAAACGAGGAGACCTGCCATGAAACATCGCACCCTTGCCAAATCTCTGCTGGCCGCCGTGGTGGCCAGCGCCTTTGCCGCAATGACCCCCGCGCTCGCGTGGGAACCGACCAAGACCGTCGAATTCATCGTGCCCGCGGGCACCGGCGGCGGCGCGGACCAGATGGCGCGCCTCACGCAGTCGATCATCGCCAAGCACAACCTGATGAAGCAGTCGATGGTCGTGGTGAACAAGGGCGGCGGCGCCGGCGCCGAGGGCTTCCTCGACGTGAAGGGCGCCAAGGGCGACCCGCACAAGATCATCATCACCCTCTCCAACCTGTTCACGACGCCGATGGCCACGGGCGTGCCCTTCAACTGGAAGGACCTCACGCCGGTGCGCATGCTGGCCCTCGACCAGTTCGTGCTCTGGGTCAACAAGGACAACCCGGCGAAATCCGCCAAGGAATACGTCGAGGCGGTGAAGAAGGCCGGTCCCGGCAAGATGAAGATGGGCGGCACCGGTTCCAAGCAGGAAGACCAGATCATCACCGTCGGCCTGGAAAAGGCCACCGGCACCAAGTTCATCTACGTGCCCTTCAAGGGCGGCGGCGAGGTCGCGGTGCAGCTGGTCGGCAAGCACGTCGACTCCACGGTGAACAACCCCATCGAAGCCGTGGCGCAGTGGCGCGCCGGCAGCCTGCGGCCGCTGTGCGTGTTCGACGACGCGCGCATGCCCTACAAGGAGAAGGTCACCGCGACGCAGGGCTGGGCCGACATCCCCACCTGCAAGGAAGCCGGCGTGCCCACCGACTACGTGATGCTGCGCGGCATCTTCATGGCGCCGGGCGTCACGCCGGAACAGCAGGCCTACTACGTCGACCTGATGAAGCAGGTGCGCGAGACGCCGGACTGGAAGGAGTTCATGGAGAAGGGCGCCTTCAACCAGACCGCGCTCACGGGTGCCGAGTACGTCAAGTGGGTCGCCGCCAACGAGGCGCTGCACCGCACGCTGATGAC
>CAZOIB010000230.1:0-2144 GCA_964579785.1 uncultured Lysobacter sp.
GCGCAAGTTCTACGCGGTGCAGTTCCATCCCGAGGTCACGCACACGCTGCAGGGTGCGAACATCCTGCGGCGCTTCGTGCTCGACATCTGCGGCTGCAGGCCCGACTGGGTGATGCACGACCACGTCGGCGAAGCGGTCGAGCAGATCCGCGCGCAGGTCGGCCGAGAGGAAGTCATCCTCGGGCTGTCGGGCGGGGTCGACTCGAGCGTGGCCGCCGCGCTGATCCACCGCGCGATCGGCGACCAGCTCACCTGCGTGTTCGTCGACACCGGGCTGCTGCGCCTGGACGAGGGCGCGCAGGTGGTCGAGACCTTCCAGCGGCACATGGGCATGAAGCTCGTGCACGTCGACGCCAGCGAGCGCTTCATGTCGGAACTGGCCGGCGTCGCGGATCCCGAGGAGAAGCGCCGCATCATCGGCCGCGAGTTCGTCCACGTGTTCCAGGAGCAGGCGGCGAGGCTCGCCAACGCGAAGTGGCTGGCGCAGGGAACGATCTACCCGGACGTGATCGAGTCGGCCGGCGGCAAGTCGGGCAAGGCGACCAAGATCAAGTCGCACCACAACGTCGGCGGGCTGCCCGAGACGCTGCACCTTAAGCTGCTCGAGCCGCTGCGCGACCTGTTCAAGGACGAGGTGCGCGAGCTGGGCGTGGCGCTCGGCCTGCCGCGCGAGATGGTCTACCGGCATCCGGTCCCCGGGCCCGGGCTCGGGGTGCGCATTCTCGGCGAGGTGCGGCCCGACTACGCCGACCTGCTGCGCCGTGCGGATGCGATCTTCATCGAGGAGCTGCGCAACACGACGGGGCCCGACGGACGCAGCTGGTACGACCTGACCTCGCAGGCCTTCGCGGTGTTCCTGCCGGTGAAGTCGGTCGGCGTGATGGGCGACGGGCGCACCTACGATTTCGTCGTTGCACTGCGCGCAGTGCAGACGCAGGACTTCATGACCGCGCACTGGGCGCACCTGCCGCACGAGCTGCTCGGGCGCGTGTCGAACCGGATCATCAACGAGGTGCGCGGGATCAATCGCGTGGTCTACGACATCTCGGGCAAGCCGCCGGCGACGATCGAGTGGGAGTAGGGGTCTTTCGCGGACGATCGCGGTCTATCGAGATCTATTGCGAGGTCCAGGCCACCATCTGAGTTCGGCGACGGCGCACAGCCCGCATGTCGCCGCGAGGTGGGACGGGGCCCGATCTTTGCTGAACAGCGAACGTTGCTGTTTCGTCGAATGTTCAGACCCGGTTGGTGCGGCCGATCGCGCGGGGCCATGGAGCCTCCGCACGATCGATCGATCTGTGATCCGCGTTTTCGCGGTCACATGACCGATTCGGAGGCGGCTCCTCGCCTCCGGGCCGTCTCGGAGGCCTTCGCAGGCGTTTTGGATAACGACATCTTGCACGATAACAATGGTCATGTTATCGTGCGTCAACTATGTTAGGAAAGGCCGTCCCAAAACGCGCCATGGACGCCGCCGTTCACGCGTATCTGCATGAAATCTTGGGAATCGCCCCCAAGGTTCGGGCGTGGTCGGCCGCCGGCAATCTGCCTTACTTTCTGCAGGACGCCTTCGAGGTCCGGGAACTGAAGCTTCTGGATCGGCAGATGCTCCTCGCGATCGACAGGCGGCCCGAGAGGCAGCGCCTGGCGAACGTGCGAGGCCAAATGGACAAGCTGCGACAATTGGTCGGGATCCCCGTGGTCTACGTAACCGGCGCCCTCGCATCCTACGAGCGCAAGCGCCTCATCGAACAGAAGGTACCGTTCCTGGTGCCGGGCAACCAGCTCTATCTGCCGGATCTCGGGATCGACTTACGCGAGTACTTTCGCAAGCCGCCCGCCGCTCCGGACACCGCACTCAGCCCGGCGACGCAGGCGATGCTGATCGCCGTCCTGCTGCGAAGGCCCTGGCGCACCGAGTGGCAGCCCGCCGAGGTGGTCGGCGAGCTGGGCTACACCCCGATGACCCTGTCGCGAGCGGTCAAGGAGCTCACGGCCGCCGGCATTGCGACCCTGCGCACCGAGGGGAGGGTGCGATGGCTCCTTACGGAGCGCACCGCCGCGCAGACCTGGGAGCACACGAGACCGATGCTGCGCAGCCCGGTCAAGCGTCGAGTCTGGATTCTTCCCCCTCCGAAGTCGAG
>CAZOIB010000231.1:0-6787 GCA_964579785.1 uncultured Lysobacter sp.
GCCTCGATGTCCGTCACGATCTCGTCGCCCTCGTCGTTGAGCCGGTCGGCGCCGGGCCGGAACACGCGCATGCGCCGTTTGCGCAGTTCATAGAGCCCGTGTAAGCGCTTGCCCATGCCCACGGGCCAGGTGAAGGGCACGGCCGCCATGCCGAGCGTGGTCTCGATTTCGCCCAGGAGATCGAGCGGCTCGCGCACCTCGCGGTCCATCTTGTTGATGAAGGTGAGGATGGGGGTATTCCGCGCGCGGCAGACCTGCAGCAGGCGCAGCGTCTGGGCTTCCACGCCGTTGGCCGCGTCGATGACCATGAGGGCCGCGTCCACCGCCGTGAGCACGCGGTAGGTGTCCTCGGAGAAATCCTGGTGGCCCGGTGTGTCGAGGAGGTTCACCACGCAGTCGCGGTACTCGATCTGCATGACCGAGCTCGCCACCGAGATGCCGCGCTGCTTCTCGATCTCCATCCAGTCGCTGGTGGCGTGGCGCGAAGCCTTGCGCGCCTTGACGCTGCCGGCGATCTGGATGGCGCCCGCGAACAGCAGCAGCTTCTCGGTGAGCGTGGTCTTGCCGGCGTCGGGGTGCGAGATGATCGCGAACGTGCGGCGTCGGGCGACTTCCTGGGCGATCGTCATTCGGCTCGGGGGCTGTGCGGAGAGGCGCTTCCGCAGGAAGGGATCCTGCGGGGCGCCATTTTCTCACACTCGGCCGAGCCCTCGCCTAGGCGAAGCTGTCGCGCATCAGCGTGCGGAACCAGACGAACATGTCCTCGTAGTGCTCCCGGCTTGCCGCGAGCGCTTCTCCGCTCGCGCCGGGCACCACCTTCATGGTGCGCGTGACCGGGTCGTAGGCGAACACCGCCGTGAGCCACGAGGCGGTCGAGGCGGTGATCGGCGAGTAGCACGACGAGTTGGTCACCGGGGACGGGTCGGGCGAACGGCCGCCGAGCATCCGCAGGATGGCGTCGGCGCAGACCTTGCCTTCCTGGTTGCCGATGTGGCCGGCCTTGGGCTGGGTGGTGGCGGAGGCGTCGCCGATGACATGGATGCCGGCGGCAGCCGTCGACTCGTAGCTCAGGACATCCACGCCGGCGAAGCCGCGCGCGGCATTGGCCACGCCGATGTCGCGTAGGAGCGCCGGGCCGACGTTCGTCGGGATGACGTTCAGCACGTCGCCGCGGAAGGCGCCGAGGGGCGTGTGGATCGTCTTCGCGGCGGTGTCCACGAAGGTGACGGGCGCGTTGGGCACGTACTGGATGACGCCGGCGTGGGTGACCTCGAAGGCGCGCGTGAAGCTCTCGCGCTCGGCGGTGACGGCCGCGTTCGCATCCAGCACGATGACCCGGGAGCCGGGCCGGTTGCGCTTGAGCCAGTCGGCCACGACGCAGGCCCGCTCGTAGGGGCCGGGCGGGCAGCGATAGGGCGCGGCGGGAACGGTCATGACGAAGGTGCCGCCGTTGGGCATCGCGCGGATCTGGTCGCGCAGCAGCGTCGTCTGCGGCCCCGCTTTCCAGGCATGCGGCACCAGGGCCTGCGCCTGCGCGGTGCGCAGGCCGTCCGGGTAGTCGAAGTCGATGCCGGGCGCCACCACGAGGCGGTCGAAAGCGAGCGTGCGCGGGCCGGAACTCGTGGCGATGGTCACCCGCCGGGCGACCGGATCGGCGCCCGTCGCCGTGCCCTGCAGCACCGTGATCCCGTACGTGGAGGCGAGCGCCGCATGGTCGAACTGCAGCGAGTTCATCGTCACCGCGTCGGTGAGCACGAGGTTGGAGAGGATGTTCGAGGCGTAGCGCGGCTCCTGCTCCACGAGCGTCACCTCGACCCCGGCGCCGCCCCACAGGCGCAGGAACTTGGCCACGGTCGCGCCGGCCATGCCGCCGCCGATCACCACCACCCGGCCTGCGAGGCCGGTCGTCGGCAGCGTGGCTCCCGGGGTGGTGCCGGTGCCCGGGAGGCGGTCGCGCCGCCGGTGTTCGTCCTTGTCGGCCCGGGCGAGGGCCGGAACGCCGACCAGGGTGGCGTACGCGGCGAGCCGCGCGAGGAAAGCCCTTCTGTCGTTCATCATGTCCGTCGTCCCCTGTTCAGCGTGGCTGTTGCGAGAAGTAGTCGGCGATCGCCTGCAGCTGGGCGTCGGAGTAGCCGGCGGCGTGGACCGTCATGATGTCGCCGCGCTGGTTCTTCGCCTTCATCTCGCGCAGTTCCTTGTAGATTTCGGCGGCGGACTTTCCCGCGAGGCGCTCGAACGACCCGCTGCCGCGACCGTCGGTGCCGTGGCACTGGAAGCAGTTGGAGGCGAGCAGGCGGTTGTCCGCGGCGCGGTCCGCCGGCGGGGTCTGGGCGCTCGCGGTCGTGGCCGCCAGCACCGCTGCGGCAAGGATGGAAACCTTTTTCATGGCAGGGCTCCGTGATTTGGGGTGCCCCGGCGCGTGTTGCGGGACGCCGATGCACAGCCAGTCTCGCGGTCCCGGCTTAAGGCTTCCTTAAACCGGCGGCGCAACCGCCGCGCGGCAGGGCGCTGCGGGAAAGTCAGGCGGCAGGGAACCGGAGAGTCGCCTCGAGGCCCCTGCCATGCGGGCCCTCGCCGAGGATGAACGTCGCCGCGTGCAGCTCGGCCACCCGGGCGACGATCGACAGGCCCAGGCCGCTGCCTTCGGCATCGCCGCTTCCCAGCCGGGCGAAGCGGCGCATGGCTTCCGCGCGCCGGCCGGCGGGAATTCCCGGGCCCTGGTCACGCACCATCGCCCGCGCGTGGCCCGCTTCGCGCGAGACGATGACGACGATATCCGTGTCCGGCGGCGAGTAGCGGATGGCGTTATCCAGCAGGTTGCCCAGCGCGATGGCCGCGAGCCCTTCGTGGCCGGCAACCATGACGCCGGCCTCGCCCTCGAGGGCGAGCGTGATCCGCCCCGCCAGCGCCTGCGGCGCGCGCTCCGCAATCACCCCGGCTGCGACGCGATGCAGGTCGAAGGGGGCGGCGATGGCCTGCCACGCGCCGTGCTCCAGCCTCGCGAGGGTGAGGAGCTGCGTCATCACGTGCGTCGCGCGCTCCGCCGCGGCGAGTCCATTGGCGATGGCGCGCTTGCGTTCGTC
The DNA here is from genome assembly GCA_964579785.1 of uncultured Lysobacter sp. Taxonomy (GTDB): domain Bacteria; phylum Pseudomonadota; class Gammaproteobacteria; order Burkholderiales; family Usitatibacteraceae; genus FEB-7. The sequence goes on from CAZOIB010000231.1 coordinate 3,084, forward strand.
GGGGCCGGTGGCGCCTTGCGCGACCTGCAGCTGCGCGCGCAGCGCGGCGAGCGGCGTGCGCAGCTCGTGCGCCGCGTCGCTGGTGAAGCGCCGTTCGCCGTCCAGCGATGACTGCACGCGCGCGAACAGCGCATTCAGCCGCGCGACCAGCGGCGCGATCTTGGCGGGGACGTCGCCCTCGATCGGCGCCAGGAACTTCGGGTCGCGCCGCGAGACCTCCTCGCTCACCCGGTCGAGAGGCCGGAACGCGCCGCCCACCGAGAGCCACACGAGCAGGGCGAAGAGCGGCATGGCCACGGCGATGGGCGTCGCGAGCGATGCGACGATCTCCAGCGTGACCTCGTCCCGGTCCGCGATGGCATTGCGGACCTGGACGAGGTACTCGCGATCCTTGTCCCAGAGGCTGAACACCCGCCACCGGCGTCCGCCGATCGTCTCCGTGGAGAAGCCGTGGTCGCGCTCCGAAAACCGGGTGTGGGGCGTGTCGGAGGAATGCAGCTGCAGCTTCTGCCCGTGCTTCCACACCTGGAAGGACACCGCCTTGGCGTACTTGTGCAGGAAGGGCGCGTGCTCCGTGTCGATCACGGCGTCGTCGTCGCTCACGCGCAGCACGAGGATCGTGGCGCTCTGCGCCAGCTGGGCGTCGAAGACCTCCTCGATCTCATGGTCCGCCCCGATCACGGTGGCGACGGTGGCGGCCAGCCAGACCAAGGCGCTCGCGGCCAGCAGGATGGCGAGCAGGCGCCGGCGGACGCTGCGGCGGGCGCTCACGCGAGGTCCCTGGGCATCAGGTAGCCCACGCCGCGCAGCGTCTGCACGACGCCCGGGAAGATCTTCCTGCGCAGGTGGTGCAGGTGCACTTCCATCGCGTTGGATTCGATCTCCTCGCCCCAGCCGTAGAGCTTCTCCTCGAGCTGCTCGCGCGTCATCACGCGCCCCGCGTTGAGCATGAAGGCGTGCAGCAGCGAGTATTCCTTGCGCGACAGCGTCCGCGCCTCGCCGCGCCAGGTGACTTCCCGCGTGGCGGGGTCGAGGCACAGGGCGCCCACGCAGATCGCGGCGGAGGCGCTTCCTCCCGCGCGCCGCGACAGTGCCCGCAGGCGCGCGGCCAGCTCGCCCAGGTCGAAGGGCTTCACGAGGTAGTCGTCGGCACCCGCGTCGAGGCCGGCGATGCGGTCCTCGACGGTGTCGCGGGCGGTGAGGATGAGGACGGGCACCGCATTGCGCGACGCGCGCAGCCGCGCGAGAACCTCGAGGCCGGAGCGGCGCGGCAGGCCGATGTCGAGGACGACGGCGGCGTGGAGGGCTTGCGCGAGGGCCAGGTCCGCCGCCACGCCGTCGCGCACCCAGTCGACGACGAAGCCCTTCTGGCGCAGCCCCGCCTGGATCGCATCGCCCAGCAGCGCGTCGTCCTCGACGACCAGTACCCGCACGGCATTTCCCTCCCGTCAGGAGGCGAGACTAGCGCCTTCCGCCAGGGGCGTCCTTGCGCCCGGTCAGCATGGCGCCAACGAGGTTCTCGCGGTGCAGCCAGCTGGCGATGGCCACCCCGGCGAGGTGGACGCCGACCACGGCCAGCATGGCGCCCGCGAGGAACTCGTGCGCCTCCTCCAGCCATTCGCCGCCGAGGTCGTTGTAGACGGCCCACCCGGAGGCGATCGACACGAGCCCGAGAGCGAGCAGCAGCACGATCGCCACCGCGCCTGCGGGATTGTGGCCGACGTGATGCTCGGGGCGGGAAGAGAGCAGGGAGCGCAGGTAGCGGCCGATGGCGCGCGGGCCGCGCACGAAGCTCGCGAAGCGCGCGTGCCGCGGCCCGACGAAGCCCCACAGCACGCGGAAGGCGATCAGGCCGAGCATGGTGTAGCCGAGGAGCACGTGCACGTCGCGGAAGCGCTCGCTCTCGGCGGTGAGCCAGGCACCCGTGAAGCAGAGGGCGAACGACCAATGGAATGCGCGGATGGCGAGGTCCCACACCTTCACGGTCGCCGGGCGGGTGGCGCCTGGTACGGAATTGCCGGGTATCGCGCTCATCGTGCCCTCCCGCCGGGTACCTGGAGGCTCGCCTTGGCATAGTCGAACTGTTCCGCTTGCCGGTGGCAGGCGCCGCAGTTGGCGATCGACTTCACGTCGTCCCGGCGGGCACTGCCCGCGGCGATCTCCTTGCGGTGTTCCTTGCGGAACCAGGGGGTCTCGGAGACGCGCAGCAGCGGCTTGCCGTTGGCCGAGGTGTCGCGAGTGCCGGCATTCGTCGTGAGGAAGGCGAGGATCTGCGCGCGTTGCGCCGGCTCCACGCTGGCGTCGGTGCCGAAGTGCCGGTCCAGCCCGCCCATGACGGCCTGCCAGGACGACTGCGAGAGGAGTTGCGGCGGATAGGCGACGTGGCAGGACGCGCATTCCTGGATGTAGGCGGGGCTGTCGACGCGGTAACGGTGGTCGCCGGCCAGGGCGGAAACGGCGTGCGCGGTCGTGGCGGCGGCAATCACATGCAGGGCGACGAGCCGGAAAGCATTGCGTAGCGGATGCATCGTGGACTCCTATCGCGAGGCGAGGAGCCAGGCGAGCACGTCGCCCTTTTCCTGAACGGAGCAGTCGCGTCCGGCGACGTCGTTGCAGTTGCGCCTGAACCACTTGTCGACCTTGGCCGGGCTGGTGAAGCGCTCCGCGTTGGCCGCAGGGGCGAGGGCCGTGATCGCCTTGCCGGTGGTGGCGTGCTTGCCGGCGGCGGCGGGGTTGGCGGAGTGGCACGAGGCGCAGCTCCAGTCCCGGCCGTGGGCGGTGGTGAAGAACTGGCGGCCGCGCTCTGCGGAGAACGCGACGAAGGCGGGGTTCTCCCGCCTCGCGTCGCGTGCGAACCCTTCCTGGATCGCGGCCGGCGTTTCGGCGAGCGCGACGCCGGCGCTTGCCAGCGCAAGGCAAAGGACGAGGCTGTGGTGGTGGCGCATTTCGGCTCCCATCGGCTGTTGGCGATGGGCGAATGCTGCGCGGCGGGGCTTAAAGCAACCTTAAGGGGTGGCGCCAGCGGTGGGCGGCACGGCCCCCGGTCGCGCAGCCTGCTTCTGCTTCTCCAGCCAGGTCTCGAATTCGGGGAGGGGCAAGGGCGGCGTTGCCAGGTAGCCCTGGTAGGCGCCGCAGCCCTGCGCGCGCAGAAAGGCGAGCTGGGACGGGTGCTCGACACCCTCGGCGACGACGTCCAGCCCCAGGCCGCGCGCCAGGCCGGTCACCGCGGCGACGATCGCCGCGCCGCCGCCTTCGGAGGCGCCGCGGCCGCCGCGCTCGATGTCGGCGACGAACGACTTGTCGATCTTGAGCGAGTCCACCGGCATGTGGCGCAGGTGCGAAAGGCTCGAGAAGCCGGTGCCGAAGTCGTCGATCGCGATGCGCAGGCCGAGGCGCCGGAGCCTGCGCAGCGTGTGGCTCACGCCTTCCACGTCCTTCACCATGCTGGTCTCGGTGATCTCCACCGTGAGCCAGGAGGGCGCGCAGCCGGTCTTCACGAGGATGGCCTCGAGCTCGGAGACGATGGTGGAATCGCGCAGCTGGCTGGCGGACAGGTTCACGCTCACCGTGAAGGTGCCGGTGCCGGCGGCGCGCCAGGCCGCCGCCTGCCGGGCGGCCGTCTCGAACACCCAGTGGCCGAGGTCGCGCATGAGCCCCGCCTCCTCGGCGACGGGAATGAAGGTGAGCGGCAGCACCAGGCCCTT
>CAZOIB010000232.1:0-1837 GCA_964579785.1 uncultured Lysobacter sp.
AGGCCAGATCGGCTACAGCCTCCTGTTCCGGATCGCCGGCGGCGAAATGCTCGGCAAGGACCAGCCGGTAATCCTGCAACTGCTGGAGATCCCGGACGAGAAGGCGCAAAAGGCCCTGAAGGGCGTGATGATGGAGCTCGACGACTGCGCGTTTCCCCTGCTTGCGGGAATGAGTGCGGCCTCCGACGCCAAGGTGGCCTTCAAGGACGCTGACGTGGCGATCCTGGTGGGCGCGCGACCGCGCGGACCCGGCATGGAGAGGAAGGACCTCCTGGAGGCCAACGGCGCCATCTTCACGGTCCAGGGGCGCGCGCTGGACGAAGGCGCCTCGCGCAACGTGAAGGTGCTGGTCGTGGGTAACCCCGCCAACACCAATGCCTACATCGCGAGGATGAGCGCGAAGAGCCTCTCGCCCTCGTGCTTCACCTCGATGATGCGGCTCGACCACAATCGCGCCGCCTCGCAGCTCGCGGCGAAGACCGGCAAGCCCGTCGAGTCCTTCGAGAAGCTGGTGGTGTGGGGCAACCACTCCCCCACGATGTATCCCGACTATCGTTTCGCGACCGCCGGCGGCCAGCCCGTGAAGGCGCTCGTGAACGACGAGGCCTGGTACAAGGACACCTTCATCCCGCTGGTGGGCAAGCGCGGTGCCGCGATCATCGAGGCGCGCGGGCTCTCCTCGGCGGCTTCCGCCGCCAATGCCGCCATCGACCATGTACGCGATTGGGTGCTCGGTTCGAACGGCAAATGGGTCACGATGGGCGTCACCTCCGACGGCTCGTATGGCATTCCCGAAGGCGTGATGTACGGCTTCCCGTGCACGACCTCGGGCGGCCAGTACCAGATCGTCAAGGGACTCGAGATCGACGGGTTCTCGCGCGCCCGCATGGACAAGACGCTCGCGGAACTCGAGGAAGAACGCGCCGGGGTCAAGCACCTCCTGGGCTGAGCGGAACCGGGTCCGCAGGAGATCGGGTAGCGACAATGCAAACGGGGCGGCCATGAGGCCGCCCCGTTTCGCATTCGTGCGACGCGCAGTATTTCCTGCGCGCAGGCGAGCTTAGCAGCCGCCCTTTTTCTTCTTGCCGTCTTCCTTCTTGGCGTCGGCCTTGGCGGCGTCTGCCTTGGCATCGGCCTTCTTGGCATCGGCCTTCGCCTCGCCGGCCTTGGCATCGGCTTTCTTGGCATCGGCCTTCGCAGCGCCAGCCTTGGCATCGGCCTTCTTGGCATCGGCCTTCGCCTCGCCGGCCTTGGCATCGGCCTTCTTCGCGTCAGCCTTGGCCGCATCGGCCTTGGCATCGGCCTTCTTCGCGTCAGCCTTGGCGGCTTCGGCCTTCGGTGCCGCAGCCTTGTCCTGTGCGAACACGGCGGGGGCCTGCACCATCACAAACGCCCCGGCGAACAGGGCAGCGAGCAGCTTCTTCATGGGTAAATCTCCGGAATTGTGGGGGGGAGTAGTGCGCGCTTAGGTTTTACGCGCGCGGCGCGCAGTCTAGCTGAATTTGGCTAGAAAAAACAGTAGTTTGAGGCCGGAGACCCCAAAAACAATGCGGTTTATCCCGTTTTGCGCCCGGACGGGCGTCAGTTGCCCGGCCGCAGCCCGGCAAACCGCCGCTCCGCCGCCGCCATCCCCCACCCCGCCAGGGCGAGGAAGGCCACGAATGCCACCACGAACCATCCCATCGGGATCCCGGTCAGCGCGGGAAGCGTCAGGTCGGCCTGCGCCGATTGCGCGAGCCAGGTGTCGAACCCGGAGAGCAGTTCGGCATAGGCATAGGAGGCGATGAAGATGCCGACGATGAAAGCCAGCCCGTCGAGGCGCCCAGTGGCGCAGGCG
>CAZOIB010000233.1:0-9772 GCA_964579785.1 uncultured Lysobacter sp.
GGCCGGCTGGTTGTCGAGTTTCCCTGCCCACTGGCGCATGCGGTCCAGCCCCGTCCAGTCGGCGTCCACGTAGGTGATGGCGCCTGTCGGGCACGCCTCGGCGCAGGCCGGGTTGCCGCCGCACAGGTCGCACTTCTGCACCTTGCCGGTGTCCTGCACGTAGTTCACGGTGCCGAACGGGCAGGCGATGGTGCACACCTTGCAACCGACGCAGACGTTCTCCAGCACCACCTTGGCGCCGGTGGCCGCATCCAGCTTGATGGCTTCCACCGGGCAGGCGTGCAGGCACCAGGCCTCGTCGCACTGCGTGCAGGTGTAGGGCACCTTGCGGCCGGTGTGATGGAAGTCGAAGACCTTGATGCGCGACTTGGCGGGGTTGAAGACCTGGTAGTTCTCGTAGGAACAGGCCATCTCGCACTGCAGGCACCCGGTGCACTTCGCCGGGTCGATGTGGAGCGACTTCTGCATTTTTTTTGTCTCCTCCGGAATGCGGCCGGGTCATTATATGCACAGGCGTTCATATGCCGAAAGGCGGCCGGGCCGCGTCGCAACGGGCGACAGCGGGGCGCCACAGTCGGTCTGGCGGCGCCGCGTCTCGAGCACGGCCGCCAGGACTGCCATGCGGCCGAGGATGTCGAGGCTCACCAGGAACGCGAGCAGCCACACCCCGTGCGCCAGCCCGTAGGCGAGCGGCCCCGTGCGCATGAGGATCTGCGTCAACCAGTTGGCGCAACTGAACGAGCCGGCATTGCCGCGACGGTACCGGGCCGCCTGCCCGAGGTGGAGCGCGACGACGTACAGCCCGGTGATGACGTAGAGGGCGAACGTGAGCGAACGCCAGTCGAGCCAGTCCGGATGGGGAATCCAGTCGATCATGGTCCTGTCGCGTCGTCGGGAGCAGTGGAGTCGTGTCGTTCGCGCGGCGTGGGGCGTGGTCGACCGATTTCAGAGCAGGATCAGCATGCCGACGAACATGGGGACGACGCCGAACGCTACGAAGACGAGCGCGCTGACCGCGACCGCCTCCACCTCACGCCGCAGCCGGCGAAGTCGCGGGTGCTCGGGCGCATCCGGTCCGGAAGGATGGGGCGCGTCCGGCTTGCGGTCCGCGGCAATGCCGTGGAGGTCCAAGGCCTCTTCGAGCTTGCGCGACTCGTACGATTGCAGGGCGTCCTGGTGCAGGTTCGTCGTCATGTCCGCTCTCCTGGGTCGAGCCCCGTCGTGGGGCGTGCAGCCAAGGTAGGACGACGGCGTTATCGGACCGTTATCGGCCCCGGAGTCTGCCGTTCAGCCTGCCGTGGCTGCCAGCAGGGCACGGTTCACCGGATTGCGGTGCAGGAACCCGTCGCGAAACTCCTCGGGGACGTGGAAGCGGGCGACGGCCTGGATCCATTCCTTGCCCTCGCGCAACGCCCGGCTGGCAAGCTCGGGCTCGATGTCGTGCAGCAGCTGGTGGCAGATCAGCCACGGGCGCGGCCGATAGCCGCCTGGCAGCGTGTGGCGGCGCATGGCCTTGAGCACTTCACGCGCGTGTTCGACGCAGGCGCCGGCGTCGCCCTGTGCCTTTGCGGCCAGCGCGAGGGCGAGCCGGGCGCCCAGCGCATGACCCAGCAGGCCGCGGTCGGTCGCGCTGCGGAGCAGCGTCTCCATGGCCTTGGCAGCGATCGAGCCGGGGTTGGCCAGGGCCAGCGTCAGGTCCAGTCGCCATTGCAGCGATGGCGTGCCCAGGCCGGCGATCTCCGGGCGCCGCCCCTCGACGTCCATGCCCATGGGGGTGCCGAGCATCCAGTTCAGTTCCGCCTTGGCGATGGTGCTGGCGGCAATGCTCATGGGAAGCAACGGGACCCGGTCGGCATCGGCCTGGCCGAGTTCCGCCAATCGACGCTGCCCGAGGTGTCCGAGGATGAGTGCCCGCAGGCCGAGGGCGCGGCCCTGCCAGGAGACATCCGCTTGCGCCGGCGTGGCGAGCACGAATTCGATCGCGGCGAGCGCCTCCCGGTAGCGTCCGGCATCCACTAGGGACGTCGCCAGCAGGTACTGCAGCACCATCGTGATGACCGATGGCTCCAGGTCGACGATGGCGCGCTGCGCCTCCTGGAACCTCTCCACGGGCTCATGGATCAGGCCGGCAGCGGCGGCCACCTGGCCCTTGATGGCGACCAGGCCGCAGATCATGCGCTGGCGGCCCACCTGGCGGGCGAACACGAGGCCGGCGTCGAGCTGCTGGTCCGCCTGCTCGAGCCGGTCGGAGAGCAGGAGCGCACGGCCGTAGTCGGAATGGAACCATCCGCGATACTGCGGATCGGGGTGGTCGCGGATGGGAGTCTCGACCAGGGCGAGCAGGGCGAGCGCCTCGGGCACGCGCCGGTTGACGAGGAGATTCTGGGCGAGCTGGTGGCGCAATTCAGCCACCCGCTGCGGATCGGCGTCGCCGATGCAGTCCTCGTCGTCGAGCGCCTGGCGCGCCACGACCTCCGCCTGCCCGTACTTGCCCAGGTAGGTGAGCGCGGCGGCCTGCGAACGCGCGAACCGCAGGCGCTCATCGGCCGTGGCGACATTGGCCTGCATGCGTGCGATGACCGCGAGGGTCTCGCCGGCGGCGCCGATGTCCTTGAGGAGTTCCACGAGCAGGAACTGCAGTTCCAGCGTGGCGCTCTTCAGTCCCGCCTCTTCGGTGGCCGCGATGGCTCGCTCGAGGAGCGCGCGTGCCTCGCCGAAACGCGCGGCGGCCTCGGCGAGCACGGCAGCCGCCTTGAGGTGGGGCACGGCGCGGCCGGTTTCCCCGGCGGCGATCCAGTGCTCGGCCAGACGCGCAGGCTCTCCTCCCCGTTCCTCGAGGAACTCGGCGATGCGCCGGTGCGTCTGGCGGGCGATGGGCCGCGGGACGCTCTGCCGCATCGCCTCGTAGACCAGGTCATGGGCAAAGGCGGCGTCGCGGAGCACCTGGGCCGCCTCGAGTTCGTTCCACGCGTCGGCCAGGGCGAGCTCGTTCGACTGCAGCACGCGCGCCGCCAGCTCGGCGCCGAAGTCCGTTCCCGCCAGTGCGGCCACGCGTGCCACGGCGAGCGCCCCCGGGCTGAGCTGCTTCAGCCGCCGTGCGATGAGCGCGCCGACGCTCTCGGGGCGCGGCAGGCGCCCTTCGCCCAGCCGGTCGGGTGCGGCACCGCCGGCGAGCGCGTTCTTGAGCGTTTCCAGGGCGAAGAGCGGGTTGCCGCCCGTGAAGCGAACGAGCTGTCCGGCGACGCGAGCGCCTTGCAGTCCGGGGATGGCGAGCGAGTCGACCAGTTCCGCCATGCGCGCGACGTCGAGCGGCGCGAGGCGGACCTCGACGAGCGCGCTGGCCTCGCCCAGCGCTTCGCGCAACGCCTGTGCCGCCGGCCCGCCTTCGGCGGGACGCTGCGCGTAGCCCCAGCGCAGCCTCTCCAGCCCTTCGGCCGCGGCCAGCGAGTGGAACATTTCCGTGCTCGCCTCGTCCGCGAAATGCAGGTCGTCGACGATGACGGCCGCGACTCCCGTGGCGATCGCCGCTTGCATGAACGCAACCAGCGCGCGTTGCAGGACGAGGCGCTGGCCTCCCTTCGGCCGGCCGGTGGCGCAGTCGAGTTCGGGAAGCAGGCGAGCCAGCTCGCCCCGCCAGGCACCTTCGGCCAGCGCGGGCGACCGCCCGATGGCCAGGCGCAGGAGGCGGGCCAGCGAGGCATACGGTATTCCCGCGTCGCCGGGCCGCGCCGCCACGACCAGGATTCCGGGTGCTTGGGCGGCGAACTCCGCCAGCAGGCGCGACTTGCCAAGGCCCGGCTCGCCCAGCACGGCGAAGGCGCGCTCTTCCTGCCAGGCGCCATGCAGCGCCGCGATCTCGGGCTCGCGGCCGACGAGGCGGGGAGGGCGCGACATGGTGACCGGCACCGCAGCGCGCGCGGGACGCCCGGCAGCGGGTGCATCCCCCGACTCGAGCGAGGCGGCGAGCGCGCGTGTCTCTTCCGTTGGTTCGACGTCGAGTTCGGCGCGCAAGCTCTCGACGCAGCGGCCGTACGCAGCGAGGGCGGCGGCCCGGTCGCCGCGCAGGTAGTGCAACCGGATGAGGCGCCTGTGGCCGGCCTCTTCCAGCGGCAGCCGGCGCACGTTGTCCTCGGCGAGCCGCAACGCCTCGTCGAAGCGTCCTGCCTCCTCCAGCGCCGCGCACTCCGCCGCAACCCGGTCGTGCCGCAGTCGGTCGAGGCGATTGCGCTCGCCGTCGAGCCATCGGGCAAAGTCCGGACAGTCGAGGTAGTCGCACCCTTCCAGCAGGAGGCCGTCGGGCGTTGGCCGTCCGGTCGCATCCACGGTGATACCCGGTGCGAGGCGCAGGGTGAGAGTTCCGGCGATCAACTCCCGGGGCGCAGCGCGGCGCAGCTTGAAGAGCGCCTGGCGCAGGTTGTTGCGCGCGCTTTCCGGCTCGGCATCCGGCCAGAGGAGTGCGGCGAGCGTGTTGCGGGCGCTCTCGCCGTGCAGGGCGAGATAGGCGAGCAGGCCTGCCGCCTTGCGTTCGAGCCCGTGTTCGCCGGCCCGGCCCGCGATCCGCGGCGGTCCCAGCAGTCGTACATCCGGCTCGGGCGTCCTCGCTTCCAGTCCCGGTGGTTCCATGCCGGTTCCCCCGCGTGCAGCGTGACCGAGCGGCATTATGCGGCGATCCGCCCTGCCCGGGCGGCGCGAAACCGGACTACATCACGGTTCGAGGGACGAAGTTGCGACGGGGGGCTGGGTGACGGCAGACGCCGGGGCGGCTCTGCCATCCGGGGGGGAAGGCGCGGTCCCCAGCGCGATGCCGGGGACCGGTTGAAGCAATTTCAGGCGGCGGCCTGGTAGAGGCGCGCGTGGAACACCTTGCTGTCCGCCAACTGGTGCAGCGTCTTGGCCACGGCCAGCACGGCCAGGTCGAGGACGGGTTCGATCAGCACCACGCTCATGTAGGCGGAGCCGAAGGCCACGACATTGGTGAGGTTTTCCGCACCGAAGCCCTGGCCGTAGAAGGCCCAGAAGCCGACCCAGGCGACCACGCCGCCCTGAAATGCGGTGGAGAGCTTGAACGCCTGGCCGTAGGTGACATCCTTGTACGCGGTGTTCGCGGGAATGACGCGGCGGGCCAGTTCGTTGACGGCGAGGAGCGGCACGAGGAGGCTCGTCACGTTCATGCCGTACTGCGGCAGGTCGGCCGGCGCGAAGAAGAGTCCCTGCACCAGGAGCCCGGCGGCCAGGCCGAATGCCGCAGGTGCGGCGCCGAACATCAGGAACAGCGTCGAGCCGAGGATGAAGTGCACTTCGGAGATGCCGACCGGATAGTGCGGCAGCACCTGGAAGAAGCAGAACACCAGGACGGTCGTGATCAGTGCGCGCACCGCGAGAGGGGCGACCCCGTCGCGCTTCGCCGTCTCCAGCGCGAGCTTGGCCGAATATCCCATCGCGCCGGCAGCGGCGGCGAAGCCGAGCGTCAGTTTGGCGCCTTCGACGATTCCTGGTTCGATGTGCATGTGTGCTCTCCTTTTGATCAGTCTTCTTGCGTTGGCCCGACATTTCCCGGCGAAGAAACCTCCGCGAAAATTCCGGAAAAGGGGGAGGTATCGCCTAAGCAATACTCGAGGTCCGCGTGCTGTGGGGCCCGGTCGCGAGAGACCACCGACACTCCAGTGAAAAGTCCGAACTTGAGCGTCTTCACCACAGTCACGACGAATCCGTCGACCTTCACCCACCCGTCCGCTATGCCGAGCGTGACCTGTGCGCGTTTGAAATTTCTCACATCGATGCCGTACTCGACCAGCCGGGCTGCTGGACTGACGGTACCCGCCATTTTCAGTTGTGCCACGGCAAGCGCGCGCCCGCGCCCCGGCCCCCCGTTCCAGGCAAGGAAGAAGCCCAACAGCTGCCAAAGTGCTTCCAGCCCCAGGGCGGCCGGCATCAAGCGATCGTCGTCGGCCTGGCAGGTGAAGAACCAGTGATCCGGGCGAACATCAAGCGCGCCTCGCACGTGGCCCTGTCCGAAATCCCCTCCGTTTGCGCTGATCTCGGTGATCCGGTCGAACCGCAGTAGGGGAGGTCCAGGGAGCCGGAAGTTGTCGGGGCCGAACAACTCCCCGCGACTGCACGCCAGCAGGGCTTCCTGATCAAAACTCGCCACGAATCAGGTGTGCCGGAATTCAGGTCGCCTGCTCGGGATGATTCCCGTTCCCAAACAGTCCGTCCGGTGCGGTCAAACGCGAAAAGATCCCCGCCACAGCCAGTCCCGACATGGCCCAGACGAATGCACTCACCACGATCGAATAGATGGCGAACTCACCGGCAAGGCCAGCGGGATATCCAGTTTCGAGAGCGGGCGCCCGAGGGGCGCCAATTGCGTGGGGCATGGCCAACAGCACCAGGCCACAAATCTTCCAGGCCCAACGTCTGCTCAGCCATAGCAGGGCGATTCCGGCCCCCGATGCGAGGATCGCCATCAACCACCACGCCTGTCGAGCAATCAGGCCAGCGGCCGGTGTTCCGGGCAGTTCCGGTGGCAGCCCGATGGAGGGCAGGAGAGAGCCGGCAACGAATCCGGCAATTCCCCAAATCAGGCCACGATGCGGATCGATCGTCTCCCCGCGCATGACCATCAACCCCAAAAGCACCGACGAGATGGCAATTGCGACCAGGATATTCGCCAGCGCGGTGTACGCAGTCCGCTCCAGCCCATTCTCCGGCTTCCAGGCTTGCTCGTCGTGATGATGAGAGCCCGGCGCGGCCGCGGCTTCATGTGCCGCCGCAGCCGGCAACGCTGGCACGTTGCCATCATGGTGGGAGGCTGAATGCGACGGAGCGCCCTGCTGTTCATACATCTCCGCCTTCAGAATCAGCGGAGTGGTCGTGACGGTCTGCAGGACGGTCGTGGCAAGGCCGATGGCCAGCCCCGCCGCCGCGGCGCTAATCACGATGTCGCGGAACACGCCGTGCGCAGTCAGTGGCACGGCAGTCCGAGCGCGTGCCGCGTGTCATGCGTCGCATTGTGCAAGACCGACGGCCCCGCAAATCCTGCAGCGATGAAGATGCAGATACCGAAGAGCACGGCCGCGAGGGCGGGCATGGCCCTCGAACGCGAGACGGCATCAGTTGTGCTGGGAGTGGCGTGAGCAAGAGCAGTAGGCATGGCGCTTCCTTTGTTGATTGGTTTCCTGCGGCAGGCGGAGCTCGTCCGAGGAGGGAACCTGCGCGACGATTCCGGAAAAAGTATGTTCTGCGGGTTTGGGGATGTCCACGTCGATTTTCCGATTCCCCCTATAGGAAATGCCTATGCCGGGCGCCTAGAGTCCCTTGCGGTGCACCTCGCGCAGGCTGTTCGCCATGCGTGCCCCGATCATGGCCATCAGGCGCAGCCCCTCCTGCGTGCCGGGGTCGCTCATCAGCTTGAGGAGGCCCGTGAGTCCTCCCGCCGCCGGCGGGGAGGTCGCCAGCTCGCGGCTGGCATGGGTGAAGGCGTTGGACATGCAGATGAGGAAGCGCTGGTTCTCCGGGCGGTCGAGCTCGCGCAGGAGGTGGATGAAGCCGTCGTTGCGCGTCAGGCGGTCGAGCAGCGTGATGCCCTCGGAAAAGGTCGACGCGAGGCGGTTGACGATCTCGTCCGACATCGCATCCTGGGCCGAGGTGACGAGGTGCGCGAACTCGGCGAGCCGCTGCATGTCGCCTTCGCCGATGGTCGCGGCGGCGGCGGGTGTTTCGGTCGGGTTGGTCATGGTGTCATCTCTTCACAGTAGGCCGCGGACGCTGGTCCAGTACATCTGGTTGTAGGAGAGCTTGAACCAGTGCATGGGCTTGGAAGGCGGCTTCAGGTCGGGCGGGATCTTGTAGTTGAACATCGCGTAGGTCGCGCGGTCGTGGCCGGCCTCGATGAAGCAGTACACCTTGCCGTCGTAGTCGCGCACCGGCTCGCCGATCTTGATGATGGAGGCGAGATTCTCCGCGATCACCTCGGCCTGGAAGTGCGCCGCCGATCCGGTCTTGCTGACCGGAAGGTTGGTGGTGTCGCCCACGACGTAGACGTTGTCGTGGCCGTTCATCTTCAGGCTGTGGCGGTCGGTGGGGATCCAGCCGCCCTGGCCGAGGTTGCCTTCCTCGACCACCTCCATGCCGCGGTGCTGCGGGATGACGATGAGCAGGTCGTACGCGCATTCCGTGCCTTCCTCGCTCTTGAGGATCCGGTTCTTCGCGTCGATCTCCTTGATGTTGAAGAGCGTCTCGTACTCGATGCCGATGCGGTCGAACTCGGGCTTGGCCCACTTGGCCACGTTCTCGATCGTGTGCAGGCGGTTGATCGGGTAGTGGTACTTGAGCGTCACCTTGTCGCGGATGCCGCGCGCCTTGAAGTAGTCGTGCAGCGAGAACATGACTTCCACCGGCGCGATCGGGCACTTGTGCGGCACGCCGACCGCGACGGCCACCATGCCGCCCTGGAACTCGCGCAGCTTCTTGTAGAGCTTGACCGCGCTCGCCTCGGTGTAGAAGAACTCGGCGCCCTCCGTCATCCCCGGGGTTTCGTGCGGCACCATGCGCGAGCCGGTGGCGATCACCAGCGTGTCGTACTCGTGCACCTTGCCGCTCTCGCACCGGACCTTGTTTTCCTTCAGCAGGAACTGCTTCACCGGATCGACGTGGAAGTCGATGCAGGGCTCGAGGAGGCCCGCCTGGTCGCGATAGAGCTGGTCCGGCGTCATCTGCCCGAACGCGACGTAGAGGAGGCCCGGCTGGTACATGTGGCGGTCGGAAGCCGACAGCATCGTGATCCGCACCTTGCCGGTTCGGCATTCGGCGGTGAGCCGGCGCGCGAGGTTGTTGGCCACGATCGTGCCGGCGGTGCCGCCACCCACTACGAGGATTCTCATTGCGTTCTCCTGTCTCTGTCCCTGTTGCTGGCGCGCCTTCGGGCTACTTGGCCTTGCGCACCTTGATGTGCCAGGTGTCGCCGGCCTGCTCGATGCTGAGCATCTCGTGCCCCACCTTCTTCGCCCACTCGGGGATGTCGTTGGCGGAACCGGTGTCGGTCGAAAGCAGCTCGATCACGTCGCCGACCTGGGCGTGCTTCATGTAGCTGATGAGCTCCATGAGAGGCCCCGGGCAGAAGGTGTTGCGCGCGTCGACGGTCTTGGTTTCACTCATGGTAGGGCTCCTTGCCGGAAATTGCGGTCGGTCGCTTGCGCGCTCTAGAAAGTCAGCAGCTGGGCGCCTTCGGCGTCGCCCAGGAACTTCGTCAATCCCGTCGCCGGGCCGAATGCCGGGTCGAGCCCGTCCTTGGTGATCCGCAGCAGGTCGATCGCCATGGAGCAAGGCAGGAGCTTGGCGTCGCCCAGTTCGGCGGCCTGCTGGAAAAGCTGCCGGAAAGGCGGCACGCCCTTGTCGTCCATGAGCTTGCCGAACTCGCCTTCCGCGGGGGGCTCGCCGGCGTGGCCCCGGACGAAGTAGAGCAGGGCATTCATCGAGAAGAAAACGGAGACCTCTTCCCCGGTGGCCGCGGAAACGGAGGCGATCATCGCCGCCATCTGCAGCTTCTCGCGCGTTCCGGAAACGCACACGATCTGGATCTTCCTCGCCATGGGCTGCCGCATCCTTCCTGGTCAGTTGACTTGCATTCGGGCTGGAAGACTCACCGCTAGCGGTGCCAGCTGTAGCGCTTGATCAGCGCGAGGAGCGCGCTGTCGAGCGCGTAGCCGACCGCCCCGATGACCAGCAGCATCGCCATCAGGTGGTCGTATTCGAGCGTCTCGCGCGCGTCCTC
>CAZOIB010000234.1:0-2033 GCA_964579785.1 uncultured Lysobacter sp.
CGAACTTGCCGGCCCGGACGACTTCGCTCACGTCAGCTCCCGACGGCGTGTTCAGAAGATGGATGCACCGAAGATCCTGACCTTGCCGTCCTCGTAGCCGAGGACCAGCCTGCCCAGCCATTCGCCCGGCTTCCTGGTGCAGCGCTGCCGGTAAAGGACCGTCACATGCTCGCCCCGGCGGATGATGCCGAGCGAGTCGATTTCCTCGGACAGGTTCCGGGCCAGCTCGCTGTTCGCGAACTGGTGGCCCGCAACGACCTGGTCGATGGCAAGCGCCAGGGCACTGGAGAAGTTCCTGGCGAATTCCCCGTACTTGCCTTCGTTCGAGTACTTGACCAGGTCGCGCCATAGCGGCTTGGCGATGGCCAGAATCTCCTCGTCGGTCTTGTCGATGATGTTCAGGCGCGGCTCTGCGAGAGCCGCAGTGACCGGCTTCATCGGGGGGGCCGAGGAGTTCGCTACTTGTCGTCCACCAGGTGATAGCAAGGCGCCTTCTCCATCGTGTATTCGCCGGTCTTCGGATCGCGGCGCGAGACCGTCAGCACGTGCCAGTTCTCGTCGTCCACCTTCATGGCGTCGCCCCGGTAGTAGTAACCCGGCCAACGGGTCTCCTTGCGGAACAGCGTGTGCTGCGTGACGCACTCGGCGGCGCGGTGGCGGTGCTTCAGTTCCCACGCGCGCAGCAACTCGTGGATGTCCTTCGCGGCCAGGCTCTCGAGGTCTTCCTCCATGATCTTGAGCTTCTTGAGGCCGATATGCAGGAGCTTCTCGTTGGTCATGTAGTTGACGGTCACTCCGCCGCAATACTCGTCCATCAGCTTCTGCAGGCGGTCCAGGCCCTGCTTGGGATTGATGTAGTGCGGGTTGACGTCGCCCGCCACGATCTCGTTTCGGTAGACCTTGTAGTGTTCCATGGGCTTGTAGATCTCGGCCTTGCGGCGGCTGATCTGCGCATCGGACACGACGATGCCTTCGGCCTTTCCGTCGTCGATGTACTTGCAGGCGGCCTTCGCGGCGAGACGGCCCTCGGTGAACGACCCCGACGAGAACGCGTGCGGCGTGCCGCCGACCGCGTCACCGGCGCCGAACAGGCCCTCGATCGTCGTCATGCGGTTGTAGCCCCAGAAGTACTCGGGTGGGGAAATGTCCTCGGGGCCGGAGCACCAGGCGCCCGAACCGGTCGCGTGGGAACCCATGACGTAGGGCTCGGACGTGGTCAGCTCGGGATTCTCGTTCTTGGGATCCACGTCGGTGGCGGCCCACAGCACCGCCTGGCCGATGGTCATGCCGAGGAAGTTCTCCCAGCCGACCTCTTCCAGATGCGGATCCTGGAAGGCGCGCATGGTGATCATGTGTATGGGGCCGCGGCCCGCGTTGACCTCGTTGATCAATGCGTGGTTGCGCAGGCAGGTCGGGATCGGTCGGTGCGTCAGGTGCGACGCTTCCGGATCGAGATATTCCTTGCCGACCATCTTCTGCAGCTCCGGGAACCACTTGGACTCGTACTCCTCGCCCAGGCCGTTCTGCGTATAGGTCTTCAGGTGCAGGAAGTAGGCGCCGACCGGGCCGTAGCCGTCCTTGAAGCGCGCCAGCACGATGCGGTTCTCCATCTGCGTCATCTTGGCGCCGGCATCGATCATGAGGCCGTAGGCGGACGCGGACGACCAGGGCGCATACCAGGTCCGGCCGGACCCTTCGCCCACCGAGCGCGGCTTGAAGATGTTGGACGCGCCGCCCGCGCCGCAGATCACGGTCTTGGACTTGAAGACGTGGTAGTTGCCCGTGCGGACGTTGAACCCGACGGCTCCGGCGACCCGGTTTTCCTTGCTGTCGTCCATCAGCAGGTGGGTGACGCAGATGCGGTTGAAGACCTTGTCGGCCGATTTCTTCGCGGCCTCGGCCACGATGGGCTTGTAGGACTCGCCGTGGATCATGATCTGCCACCGGCCTTCACGCAGGTAGCGCCCGGTCTTCGGGTCCTTCATGATCGGCAGGCCCCACTCCTCGAACTGGTGCACCGTGGAGTCGACGTG
>CAZOIB010000235.1:0-3098 GCA_964579785.1 uncultured Lysobacter sp.
ACAACGCCGGCGTCACCCGCGACAACCTCCTGGCGCGCATGAAGGACGAGGAGTGGGACGAGATCCAGTCGACCAACCTGAAGAGCGTCTTCGTGCTGTCGCGGGCGGTGCTGCGCGGCATGATGAAGGCCCGCTACGGGCGGATCGTGAACATCACCTCGGTGGTGGGCTACACCGGCAACGCGGGCCAGGCCAACTACGCGGCGGCGAAGGCCGGCATCGTCGGCTTCTCGAAGTCGCTCGCCCGCGAGGTGGGCAGCCGCAACATCACGGTGAACTGCGTCGCCCCCGGATTCATCGAGACCGACATGACGCGCGCGCTGGCCGCGGAGCAGGTGAAGAAACTGGTCGAAAACGTGCCGCTCGGCCGGCTCGGCCGGGTCGAGGACGTCGCGGCGGCCGTGAGCTTCCTGTGCTCCCCCGGCGCCGCCTACGTGACCGGTGCCACCCTGCACGTGAACGGCGGCATGTTCATGGACTAGCGCGGGGCGGCGGCGGCCGCGCCCCCGTGTTAAAATGCAGTGCTTTTTCGCACTCAGCAAAGCCCAAAAAATCGTGGAGGATCGAGATGGAGAACATTGAAGCACGGGTCAGGAAAATCGTCGCCGAGCAGCTTGGCGTTGCCGAAGCCGACGTGAAGAACGAGTCCTCCTTCGTCGAAGACCTTGGCGCCGACTCCCTCGACAACGTCGAGCTGGTCATGGCCCTGGAAGAGGAATTCGAGTGCGAGATTCCCGACGAGGAAGCCGAGAAGATCACCAACGTCCAGCAGGCCATCGACTACGTGAAGTCCCACGCCAAGCAATAGGCGCCAGGGGCACGGCCCCGTCCCACCGGGGGCCGCGCCGTCGGCCCCCGTTTCGCGCCTGCCTTCCGCAAATCCCACGAGCGACTCCATGAGCAAACGCCGCGTCGTCGTCACCGGCCTCGGGCTCGTATCCCCGGTCGGCATCGGCATCGCGACGGCCTGGGACAACCTCGTTCGCGGCACCAGCGGCGTCGGCCCGACCACGCGGTTCGACCCCGCCGCGCTCACGACCCGCATCGCCGCCGAGGTGAAGGGATTCGACGCGACGCAGTGGATGACGGCCAAGGAGGCGAGGCGTTCGGACACCTTCATCCACTTCGGCATCGCGGCCACGAGGCTGGCGCTCGACGATGCCGGGCTCGCGATCGACGAGTCGAACGCGGAGCGCACCGGCGTGATAGTCGGCTCCGGCATCGGCGGGCTGCCGATGATCGAGGAAAACATCCTGGAAATGGGCGCCAAGGGGCCGCGGCGCATCTCGCCCTTCTTCGTGCCCGGCTCCATCATCAACATGGTGGCGGGGATCATCTCGATCCAGTTCGGCGCCAAGGGCCCGAATGTCTCGATGGTGTCGGCCTGCACGACCAGCACGCACTGTATCGGCGAGGCCGGGCGCGTCATCGAGTACGGCGACGCCGAGGTCATGATCGCCGGCGGCACCGAGGCGACGATCTGCCAGTCCGGGATGGGCGGCTTCTGCTCGATGAAGGCCCTCTCCGAGCGCAACGACGACCCCACGGCGGCCTCGCGGCCGTTCGACCGCGACCGCGACGGCTTCGTGCTGGGCGAGGGCGCCGGCATCGTGATCCTCGAGGAGTACGAGCACGCGCGCAAGCGCGGGGCGCGCATCTACTGCGAGCTGGCCGGCATGGGCATGAGCGCGGACGCCAACCATATCACCGCACCCGACATGGACGGCCCCCGCCGCGCCATGCTCGCGGCGCTGCGCAACGGCGGCATCAATCCGGACGAGGTCCAGTACCTCAATGCCCACGGCACCTCGACGCCGCTGGGCGACGCCAACGAAACGGCTGCCGTGAAGGCCGCCTTCGGGGACCATGCGCGCCGTCTCGCGGTCAACTCCACCAAGTCGATGATCGGCCACCTCCTGGGCGCGGCCGGCGGTGTCGAGGCCGTGATCTCCGTCCTCGCGCTGCACCACCAGCTTTCCCCGCCCACCATCAACCTGGCCAATCCCGACCCGGCCTGCGATCTCGACTACGTGCCCAACGTGGCGCGCGAGATGAAGATCGACGTCGCGCTCTCCAACTCCTTCGGGTTCGGGGGCACGAACGGGACGCTCGCGTTCCGGCGCCTGCGCTAGGGAACGCCCGCAACCGGGGCGGCGCAGCATGGCCTCGTTTCTCGTGAATGGGTTGCCGACGGCGTCGATCGACGCCGGCGACCGCGGCCTCCAGTATGGCGACGGCGTGTTCCGCACGATCGCCGTGCGCTCCGGCCGCGCGCTCAACTGGCAACGCCATCACCGGCTGCTCGCGCGCGACTGCGCCATGATCGGCCTCGCCTGCCCGGCGCAGGATCTCCTCGCCGCGGAGGTCGCCCGGGTGGCGCCCGGCGACGCCACGGTCAAGATCATCGTCACGCGCGGCGCCTCCGGGCGCGGCTATGGCTACGACGAAGGCGTCCAGTCCACGCGCATCGTGGCCGCCTATCCCCCGTTCGCGGATCGCGACGCCGCCCGCGACGGCGTGCGGGTGCGGCGCTGCAACCTGGTCCTTGCAGAACAACCGAGGCTGGCGGGCGTGAAGTCGCTCAATCGCCTCGAAAACGTCCTGGCGCGTGCGGAATGGCAGGACCCGGAAGTGCGCGAGGGGCTGCTGGTGGACGGCGGCGGGCGGCTGGTCGAGGGCACGATGAGCAACGTCTTCCTCACGACGGGCGCGCGGCTGGTCACGCCGGCGATCACCCGCTGCGGAGTGAGCGGGGCGCAGCGCGAGCGGATTCTCGACCTCGCGGGCGCCGCGGGCTTCGCCTGCGAAGTGCGCGACGTCGCCTTCGCCGAGTTGCACGGGGCAGGCGAGGTATTCCTCGCCAACAGCCTCATCGGCGTGTGGCCGGTTGTCGCCCTCGACGACTGGCGCTGGGCGCCTGGCCCGGTCGCGCGGCGCATGCAGGAACGGATCGGGGACGAGGATGCGGCGGGCGTTTAGGCGCATCCTGGGATTGCTGTTCGCCGCCGGTTGCGCGGCGCTGGCCTGGGCGACCTGGTTCTGCCTGAACCCGCTCGAGCCGCCGCGCATTCCCTTCGACTTCACGGTGAAGAGCGGTG
>CAZOIB010000236.1:0-7040 GCA_964579785.1 uncultured Lysobacter sp.
CAGCGGATGGTCGGAGATCACCACGAGGTCGCCGCCGAGCAGCTCGTTCGCCTGCCGGTCGAGCGCCTTCTGCACGCGGTCGGCGAAGAAGCCCACCGTCGTGACGCTCGCCACCGCCACGAAGAGGGCCGCGGCCAGCACCCGCGCCTCGCCCGCGTGGGCATTGCGGCGCAGCATGCGCATGGCGATCGCGAGGTTCTTCATGCCTGCAGTTCGCCTGCGGCGATCGCGATGCGCCGGTCGCAGCGCGCGGCGAGCGCCTCGTCGTGCGTCACCAGCACGAGCGTGGTGCCGTGCTCGCGGTTCATGCGGAAGAGGAGCTCGATCACCTGCGCGCCGGTGGCGGAATCGAGGTTGCCGGTCGGCTCGTCGGCGAACAGGAGCTTGGGCTCGGTGGCGAAGGCGCGCGCGACCGCGACCCGCTGCTGCTCGCCGCCGGAGAGCTGGCGCGGGTAGTGGCCGAGGCGATCCGCGAGCCCTACCTGCTCCAGCACCCGGGAGGCACGGCCCGCGGCATCGGCGGCTCCCGACAGCTCCAGCGGCAGCATCACGTTCTCCACGGCGGTGAGCGCGGGAAGGAGCTGGAAGGACTGGAAGACGAACCCGACCAGGCGCCCGCGCAGGCGGGCACGCCCGTCCTCGTCCAGGGCGAAGAGGTCCTCGCCGTCGATCCAGACGCGCCCCGACGAGGGAACGTCGAGGCCCGCGAGCAGTCCCAGGAGCGTGGACTTCCCCGAACCCGATGCCCCGACCACCGCGACCGACTCGCCCGCGCCCACCTGGAAGGTGACGTTGCGCAGGATCACCAGGTCGTGGTCCGCGGTGGAGACTTGTTTGGTGAGTCCTTCGGCCCGCACAATGACGCGCTGGGCTCCGGAGCCGACGGCCCGGCGTTGCTCTTCTGCACCGATATCGTTCATGTTGCTCCGCTGCTTGCCGGATCCTGTGACGACCCCGACGTGAATTCCTGCCTTCGACACTTGCGCCGCGCGGCCATCGGCCTCGCCGCGCTCCTATCCTGCCTCGCGGCCCTGCCCTCGCAGGCGGAGCGCACCGTCATGGTGTTCGGCGACAGCCTGTCGGCCGCGTACGGCCTTGCCGCGCGCGACGGCTGGGTCGCGCTGCTGGGCGAGCGCATCGCCCGCGACAAGCTCGCCTGGCGCGTCATCAACGCGAGCGTTTCCGGAGAAACGACCGCCGGAGGGCTGCGCCGCCTGCCCGAGGACATCAGGCGCCACAAGCCGTCCCTCGTCGTGATCGCGCTCGGGGCGAACGATGCCTTGCGCGGCCAACCGGTGGCCGCCGCACGCGCCAACCTAGAGGAGATGATTCGCGTGACCCGCGCCGCCCGTGCCGAACCCGTGCTCGTGGGCCTCATGATTCCGCCCAATTATGGCATCGAATACGCGCGCGAGTTCCGCGAGCTCTATGCCCAGGTCGCGAAGCAGGCGCGCGTGGCGCTGGTGCCTTTCCTGCTCCAGGGCATCGCCGAGCGCCGCGAGCTCTTCCAGCCCGACCAGCTGCACCCGACCGCCGCGGCACAGCCGATCATCCTCGACAACGTGTGGCCCACCCTCGAGCCGCTCCTGCGCCGGGCGCCGAAGGCATGACGGACCTGCCTGTCGTTCACGAGCGTCCCCTGGCGCGGGTGTCTCTCCCGCTGAGCGCCGCGCAACTGGCAGGCTGGGACGCGATCGTCGACGCGAGGAGCCCCGCGGAATTCGCCGAGGACCACCTGCCGGGGGCCATGAACTGCCCCGTTCTCGATGACGAGGAGCGTGTCCGCGTCGGCACCCTCTACAAGCAGCAGGGAGCCTTCGCGGCCAAGCGGGTCGGCGCGCCGCTGGTGGCGGCGAACATCGCGCGCCACATCGCGCAATCCTTCGCCGACCGGCCGAAGAGCTGGCAGCCGCTGGTCTATTGCTGGCGCGGGGGCACCCGGTCGGGGTCCCTGGCCCACGTCCTGCGCCAGGTGGGCTGGAATGCGGCGCAGCTCGAGGGCGGCTACAAGGCGTTCCGCCGCCAAGTGGCGGCCGACCTGGAGACCATGCCCGGTCAGCACGCGTTTCGCGTCATCTGCGGGGCGACCGGCTCGGGCAAGAGCCGCCTCCTCGAGGCACTCGCGCAGACGCGGGCGCAGGTGCTCGACCTGGAGCTGCTCGCCGCCCACCGCGGCTCGGTCCTGGGCGAGATTCCCGGTACCGCGCAGCCCACCCAGAAGGCGTTCGAGACGGCTCTCTGGTCCGCCCTCTCGTCGTTCGATCGCGCGCGACCCGTGTTCGTCGAGTCGGAGAGCAAGAAGGTCGGCAACCTGCGCGTGCCGGAGGCGCTCATCGCCCGCATGCGCGAAGGCGAGTGCCTGCGCCTCGAGGTGAGCCCGGAAATCCGCGCCGCGCTGCTGCTCGACGACTATGCCCACCTGGTCGCCGACCCCGGCCTGCTGCGCGAGAAGCTCCTATGCCTCGCTCCGCTGCACGGCAAGGAAATGATCGCGCAGTGGATTGCGCTGGCCGAATCGGGTGCGTGGGATGCGCTGGTGGCGGAACTCCTTGGCGCCCATTACGACCCCGCGTACCACCGCTCGATGTTCCGCAACTACCGCGGCGCCGCCGCCGCGCCGGCCATCACCGTCAGGAAGGGTTCGCGCGCTGAATTCGCCGCCCTGGCCGGGAGCATCGCCGCGCAATTCGCGGGCTGACCGGCCACCGCTAGGGCGCCTTCTTCAGGAAGGTGACCACCTGCATGTCCGGGGCGTTGCGCGTGCCGCAGCCCTCGCCGCCCAGGGCCAGTTCCGCCTCGTGCAGGATGTTGATGACGTCGACGTAGTCGCGGTCCTTCACCATCATGAGCGCGGTGCGGCCGCCTTCGTTGCGCGCCGCGGGGTCCGCGCCGGCTCGCAGCAACTCCTCCACGACGCTGGCCTCGCCATTGCCGGCGGCATACATCAGCGGCCGCACGCCGAAGCCGATTCTCGCCTCCTTGTCGGCGCCGGCTTCGAGCAGGGCCTGCACGGCACCGGGGTGCCCGCGGTCCTCGTCGCCGTTGTAGCAGGCGTGGAAGAGCGCGGTGAACCCGCGCGCATCCCGGGCATCGATCTCGGCGCCGGCGGCCACCAGTACCCGGATCATGGCGGCGTCGCCCAGGTCCGCTGCCAGCATGAGGGGCGTGGTTCCCTCCGCGTCGGCGGTGCGCAAGGACTCCGGTGTCGCCAGGCGCTTCGCCTCGGCGGCATTCCCGGCACGAATGGCCTCGATCAGTCCTTCCCGCATGCGACTTCCCCCTGGCGCGTGATGCACATCGCGATTATCGGGGACTTGGGCAGCGAAGGGCAACGGCGTGCGGGCCCTTTCGGGCTGCCTGCTCACCCGTGGCGCGGTGCCGCAGGCCAGTTCGGTTAAACTCGAAAGCTCGATTCCTCCGCAATGCCCGGCACCCGCCTTGTCCGAACGCCCCGCCAAGATCGGCAAGTACAACATCCTGTCCGAACTCGGGCAGGGAGCGAGCGCCATCGTCTACGAGGGCGAGGATCCGTTCAACACGCGCAAGGTCGCGATCAAGGTCGCGCGCAGCCATGCCGACATGTCGGAGGAGGAAGCCAAGCGCTTCGAGCGGCTGTTCCTGAACGAGGCCTCGCTCGCCGGGAAGTTGAGCCACCCCAACATCGTCGCCCTCTACGATGCCGTCGTCGAGGGGGACCTGCGCTACATCGTCATGGAGTACGTGCCGGGGGGGTCGCTCAGGAAGTACTGCACCGAGACCAACCTGCTGCCCGTGCGCCAGGCCGTGCTGGTCGCCTACAAGATCTGCCGCGCCCTCGACTACGCCTACCAGAACGGCGTGATCCACCGCGACATCAAGCCGGCCAACATCCTGCTCGCGGAACGCGACGACATCAAGATCAGCGATTTCGGCACGGCCAGGATCTCGGACGTGACGCACACCCAGGTCGACGGCTTCATGGGCTCGCCCGCCTACATGTCTCCCGAGCAGATCAACGAGGAGCCGGCATCGGTGCAGTCCGACATCTACTCGCTGGGCGTGGTGATGTACGAGCTCCTCATCGGCAAGCTCCCGTTCCGGGCGGACAACGCGATCGTGATGATCAACAAGATCCTGCACGAGGATCCCGCGCCGCTCGACCAGTTGCGCCCCGACCTGCCTGCGAGCCTCGTCGGGATCGTCGCGCGGGCCATGGCCCGCGATCGCGAGAAGCGCTACCAGACCTGGGCGGAGCTCGCGACCGACCTGGCCAGCATCTTCCCGCAGCTGGAGCGCTACTCCACCGAGATCAGCTCGACGGAGAAGTTCATGAAGCTGCGCGCGCTGCCCTTCTTCGGCGAGTTCCGCGATGCCGAACTCTGGGAAGTGGTGCGCGGCGCCACCTGGGAAGTGCACCCGCGCGAGACCGGGATCGTCATCGAGGGCGAGATCGGGCACTGCTTCTACGTGATCGTCTCGGGCCAGGTGAAGGTGCTCAAGGACGGCAAGCTCCTGAACCTGCTGCAGGAGGGCGACTGCTTCGGGGAGATGGCCTACCTGTCCGGGGAACAGGCGCAGCGCACCGCGACCATCGCCGCCGTCTCCGAGGTGCATCTGCTCAAGATGCAGTCGGTCCTGCTCGACAGCCTCACCGAAGGCTGCCAGCTGCGCTTCAACCGCGAGTTCCTGCGCACCTTGATCGAGCGGCTCACCTGGACCACGTCCGCCCTGGCGCAGTTCCGCCACTAGGGCGCGGGACTCAGAGCGTCAGAGCGTTCGCACCACCCTGACGGTGGTGCGGTCCTCGGGGTCGTGCTCCAGGCGGAAGCCGAGCTGGCGCGTGAACTTCTGCATCCGCGTGTTCGTCGCCAGCACCACGCCCTCCATCGTGGCGAGGCCCCGCGAGCGCGCGATGTCCAGCAGGGCATGCATGAGGATCCCCGCCAGCCCGGAACCCTGCCAGGCATCGTCCACGGCGATCGCGAACTCGCAGCTGCCGCCCGCCGGAGCGACGATGTAGCGGACCACGCCCACCTCGACCTCCTTCCCGTCCTCCTCGACGGTGGCCACCAGCGCGACGTGCTGCGACTGGTCGACCTCGGTGAGGTACTTTAGCTTCGCGTGCGAGAGCTCCCGCAACGTGAGCATGAAGCGCTTGTAGCGCGTCTCGCCGGAAAGGTGGCGGACGAAGTCCGCCTCCATCGGGGCATCCTCGGCGCGTATCGGCCGAACCGTCACCGGCACGCCATTGACCAGATGCCGCGCGACGGCAAGCCCGTCCGGCGCCGCACGCGGCGGCGCGGCGGGCGGCTCCGCCTTCCGGGATGCAATGCAGGCGACGATCGCGTCGAGCGTGGCAAGCCGTCCGTAGTCGGCTTCCGGGATGGCGACGGAGAACCGCTCGTGCAGGGCGACCACGACATTGAGCCAGTCCATCGAGTCGAGGTCGATCTGCTCGCGCAGCGGCTCGTCGGGCCGGATCGTCCGCAGGTCGGTCTCCGGCGCGATCGCGGTTACCGCGGCCAGTACGGCGCCGCGGATGTCCTCAGCTTCCACCCGCTGTTCTCGCCGCCGCGATGGAAGGCTCTGCCTTCAACGGGCAAAGAGCAGGCAGACCGCCTGCGCCGCGATGCCCTCGCCGCGGCCGGCAAAGCCCAGCTTCTCGGTGGTGGTCGCCTTCACGTTGACCGCGCTTGCGTCGATGCCGAGATCGGCGGCGATATTGGCCACCATGGCGGGAATGTGCGGCGCCATGCGCGGCGCCTCGGCGATGATGGTCGCGTCGACGTTGCCCGCGACGAAGCCCGCCTCGCTCACCAGTCCCGCCACGCGGCGCAGGAGCTCGCGGCTGTCGATTCCCCTGTAGTGCGGGTCGCTGTCGGGAAAGTGCCGCCCGATGTCGCCGAGTGCCGCCGCACCGAGCAGCGCGTCGCAGAGGGCGTGCAGGAGCACGTCCGCATCGCTGTGGCCCAGCAGCCCCTTGTCGTGCGCGATCTCCACGCCCCCGATGACCAGCCGGCGGCCGGCCACCAGCTGGTGGACATCGAAGCCCTGCCCGATGCGCGCGGCACTCACAGCGGCACCCCGCCGCGGCGCGCGAGGATCATCTCCGCAAGCGGGAGGTCCTCGGCGAAGGTCACCTTGATGTTGGCGTTCTCCCCCTGCACGAGGCGCGGCATCTGGCCGAGGGATTCCACCGCCTGCGCCTCGTCGGTGGCCCCGGGCATCTTCGCGAGCCCGCGCGCCAGCGCCTCGTAGCGGAACATCTGCGGGGTCTGCGCGCGCCAGAGGCGTTCGCGCGGGACCGTTTCGCACACTCGCATCGATTCCTCCGCCCGCTTCAGGGTGTCGGCAAGCGGCATGGCGAGGAGCCCGCCCACCGGATCGTCGCCCACCTCGTCCAGGAACTGCTCCACCAGCTCCGTCGCCAGGCACGGGCGCGCGGCATCGTGCACGAGGATCCAGTCGTCGGCGGCCACGCGGCCCTGCAGGTGCGCGAGCGCGTTGGCCACGCTCTGGCCGCGCGTGGCGCCACCGACGAAGAGTGCGGCGATCTTTTCCGGGAATCGGCTCCAGTCGTGCGCGCTCCAGTGCCGGTCCAGCGGCGAGAGGACGACGAAGACCTGCTCGATGCGCGCGACGGCGGCCAGCGCCTCGAGCGAATGGAACATCATCGGTCTTCCGGCGAGCGCGAGGTACTGCTTGGGGAGCGCATCGCCCAGGCGCGTGCCCTGCCCGGCCGCGGGAACGATGGCGTAGATCTTCGGCATACCCGGATTATAGGCGGGTGAAGTTTGCGGCCGGGTTCCCTTGTCGAAAGCGCGTCGATGGATCGGCCATCGGAGAACCCTGCAGGAGAGGAGCCTGACGCCAGACGGCGGGTTGAATCGCCGCCTCCACCGGGTCACACTGCCGCCATGATCGGGCGGATACTCCTCGGCATCCTCGCCCTCCTGGCGGGCGGATGCGAAGTGGCAACGAAGCCGGTCGCGCCGCCCGGCCCGGGAAACGCCCTCGTCGTCGTCACCATCAACAGCCCCGCCACCTGGTACGAGGATTCG
>CAZOIB010000237.1:0-4574 GCA_964579785.1 uncultured Lysobacter sp.
ACTTGGCCTGCAGCACGACCGCCTTGATGGGCTGCTTCTTCGCGGCCATGTAGATGGTGTGCTCGTAGGCGCCGGAGACCATGTCCGCCGAGCCGCCCACCAGCGCCTGCAGCGCCTTGGCGCCACCGGCGAAGTCGGGAATCTCGACCTCGAGCCCCTCGTCCTTGAAGTAGCCCTTGCGCTCGGCGACCGACAGCGGCAGGTAGTAGAAGAGATTCTTCCCGCCCACCGCGATGGTGATCTTCTTCTTCTCCGGCGCCTGCGCTCCCGCCGTCAACGCCACCATCGTTCCCACGGCCATGGCCGCGAGCATCTTCAGCATCCGTTTCATCGTCTTTCTCCTCTCGTTGTCCTTGATTGCTTTCGGTACCTGGTACCTCGGTCAGAAGCGCCAGCCCATCTTGGCCGACAGCGTGGTGTTGTCGCCCAGCCGTTCCGCCTCGAAGGCCAGGTTGATGACGGCGAAGTTCATGTTGATGCCGCCGAAGTAACGGCCCTGGTTGAAGGTTTCGTCCGCGAGGCCCGTGCCGCTGATGCTCGACTCCACGCGCACGATGCCGGCGCCGATGTAGGGCGTGGCGAGCACGAAGCGCTTGGAGAGCATGAGGTCGCCGCCATAGGTGTAGACGCGCAGCTTGCCGATGTCGGTGGTGCGCGTGCCAGAAATGCGCAGGGCGAGCGCCGGCGTCGTGAGCGTGTCGTCGATGAACGTATAGCGCAGGTCCAGGCCCCAGAGAGTCGCCTCCACGTCCGGCGCGGCGCCCACGAAGCCGCCGATGTCGAACCCCGCCATCAACCCCTTGTAGATGTGCAGCTTGGGCACGAAGAGCGTGTCGGTGGAGCCATTGCCCGCCAGCCGGAAGACGTCGCTGCTCTGGACGTCGGTGGCGGAGAGCTCCAGGCCGAGGTCGAACCCCCAGGGACCGAGCGCGGTCGCCGGGGTGACGCCCTTGTAGGAGAGCGCCGCGCCGAGGTCCTCCGACAGCAGGCGAAACTGGCTCTGCGTCAGGTCGCCGACATTGGGCAGGTCCGCCGCCGCCGCGGGCAGCGACACGACGAGCAGTGTGGTGGCGAGCAGTCTCTTCATCATCACTCCTTGAGGGATTCCGGTACCGGGTGCAGCGCGAAGCTCTTGCCCGCCTTGGCCACCTGGCCGGGCGTGTCGTGGCCGACGATGCCCGGCACGCGGCGCGCCGCGGCGAGCAGCCTGTCCAGATCCACGCCCGTGTCGAAGCCCATGTCGGCGAGCATGTTGACCAGGTCCTCGGTGCAGATGTTGCCCGTGGCGCCCGGCGCGAAGGGGCAGCCGCCCAGGCCCGCGACGGACCCGTCGAAGGAACGCACGCCGGCCTCGATTCCCGCGATCACGTTGGCGAGCCCCATGCCGCGCGTGTTGTGGAAGTGCAGCGTGTAGAACGTGTCGTCCTGCGCCGGGAACCGGTCCAGGACGCGCGCGGCGAGCTCCTCGACCTGGCGCGGGTTGGCCATGCCGGTGGTGTCCGCGAGCGAGATGCCGTCGACGCCGGCGGCCCAGAAGGCCTCGACGAAGCGCAGCACCGCTTCCTCACGCACCCGTCCCTCGAACGGGCAGCCGAACGTCGTCGACAGGCTCATCGTCAGCTTGATGCCGGCCTCGTGCGCCACGCGCACCATCGTCGGGAGCTCGGCGAGCGTCTGCGCATGCGTGCGGTTGATGTTGGCGCGGTTGTGCGTCTCGGAGGCCGACATCACGCCGTTCACCTCGTCGGGCTTGCCTGCCGTCGCGGCCGCGTTCTGCACGCCGCGGACGTTGGGTACCAGCGCCACGTAGACCACGCCGGGAACGCGCGTGATCCCGGCCAGCACCTCGTTCGCATCGGCCAATGCCGGGACCGCCTTCGGGCTCACGAAGGACGTGACCTCGATCTTGTGGAGGCCCGTGCCCGAGAGCTCGTCGATGAGCGCGATCTTCGTCGCGGTGGGCACGAAGACCTTTTCCATCTGGAAACCGTCGCGCACCGCAACGTCGTTGATGTAGAGCCGCATGGGGCGCAATTCTACCTTGTGCTCCCTGCGCGGACGCCGGCCCGGGCAGGCGCCGCCCCGGGATGCCCCCCCATGAGGGCTATTGCCGCCCCCATCCTCCGGGAAAACAATGCATCGCCACGCCACAATCGCTACCCACGGGAGGAATCGATGAAAGCCCTGCATGCACTTGTCCTTGCCCTCGCACTCGTCGCCGCCCTTCCGGTGGCAGCGGCGGACCCCGCCAAGCCCGCCGCCTCGGTTGCCGCCGCGCAGAAGCATCGCGTCGTCATCCAGGTAAGCGATCCCGACCCGCGCCTGTGGGCGCAGGCCATCAACTACACGGAAAATCTCCGCCAGCTTCTCGGCAAGGACAATGTCGAGATCGAGGTCGTGGCGCTGGGGCTGGGCATCGGCGTGCTGAAGCTCGATTCGCCGCACGGCACGCGCGTCTCCGACTCGCTGAAGCAGGGCGTGAAGTTTTCCGCCTGCGAAAGCACCATGAAGCGGCAGAAGCTCACCACGGGCGACATGCTCCCCGACATTGGCTACACGCCCGGGGGCCTTGTCCGGATCCTCGAGCGGCAACGCGAAGGCTGGAACTACATCAAGGGCTGAACGGTTATTGCACGCCGCGTGCCTCGTGCCGGAGGTAGCTTTTTGACGGCGATTCAGGGTAGCGTCGCACCATGTCCCCGACTGAAAAGAACGCGGCGCTCGCCGAAGATATCCGCCTCCTCGGCCGCATCCTGGGCGAAACCATCCGCTTGCACGAGGGCGAGGAAACCTACGAGCTGATCGAGACGATCCGCCGGCTCGCGGTCGCCAGCCGGCGCCTCGAGGATGTCGCCTCGCGCCGCGCGCTGGCGGAGACCCTGGACGCCCTCGCCGATGGCGAAGCCGTGGTGGTGGTGCGGGCGTTCAGCTATTTCTCGATGCTCGCCAACATCGCGGAGGACCGCCACCACATCCGCCGCAACCGGGAGAACCGCCGCGCCGGGACCCCGCCCCTGGCCTCGACCTTGCGTGGCCTGTTCGCGGACGCGCTCGCGCGGGGCACGACGCGCGCCGAGGGCGCCGCCACGCTCGCCCGCATCCGCGTGACACCCGTGCTCACCGCGCACCCGACGGAAGTGCAGCGGCGCAGCACCCTGGACCTGCAGCTCGCCATCGCCGGCTGGCTCGCGAAGCGCGACCAGGCCGACCTTCTCGACGAGGAGCGCGAAAGCGCCGAAAGCGAGCTGCGCCGCATCGTCGACACGCTCTGGCAGACGCGCATGCTGCGGGCGGTGAAGCTGGGCGTGAAGGACGAGATCGAGAACGCGCTCGCGTACTTCGACTACACCTTCATCGATGCCGTGCCGCGCCTCCACGACGACATCGAGGATTCGCTCGCGCGGCTGCCGGGCGAGGGGAAGGTGGCCGCACTTCCCGCGGTCCTCGCCATCGGCAGCTGGGTCGGCGGCGACCGCGACGGCAATCCCTTCGTCACCGCCGAGATGCTCGAGCATGCCTTCCGGCGCCAGGCCGAGATCGCCTTCGACCACTACTTCGCGCAGGTGCACGCGCTGGGTGCGGAGTTGCCGATCTCCGGGCTGCTGGTGCGCCTCACGCCGGCGATGGCGGCTCTCGTGGACGCCTCGTCGGACCACTCCCCCTTCCGGCAGGACGAGCCCTACCGCCGCGCGCTGACCGGCGTGTTCGCCCGCCTCGCGGCAACGGCCGCCGCGCTCGGCCTGAAGCGCGAGCACCGCACCGCGGTCGGAAAGGGCGAACCCTATGCGGATGCTGCCGCCTTCGCTTCCGACCTGGACGTGATCGACGCCAGCCTGCGCGCGGGCAATGCGGACCGGCTGGCCGACGGCCGACTACGCAGGCTGCGCGGCGCCGTGCGCAGCTTCGGCTTCCACCTCGCCACCGTGGACCTGCGCCAGAACGCGGACGTCCACGAACAGGTGATCGCGGAGCTCTTCCGCGAGGCGCGCGTGGCACCCGCCTATCTCGAGCTCGACGAGGCCTCGCGGCAGGCCTTGTTGCTGGCGGAGCTGGCCACGCCGCGTCCATTGCGTTCGCCGTTCGTGCGTTATTCCGAACTGGCGGCCGGGGAGTTCGCGATCGTCGGGCAGGCGGCCCGGGTGCACGCGACCCTGGGTCCCGAATCCATCCGCCAGTACGTGATCTCCAAGGCAGAAAGCGTTTCCGACCTGCTGGAAGTGGCCGTCATGCTCAAGGAAGGCGGGCTCGTCACGGCCGGCGCGCTCCCCACCTCGCAAGTGCAGATCGTGCCGCTCTTCGAGACGATCGCCGACCTGCGCCGGGCGCCGGCCACGATGGCCGCCTGGTTTGCGCTGCCCGAGGCGCGATCCCTCGTGACCGCGCTGGGCGGCGTGCAGGAAGTGATGCTCGGCTATTCCGACAGCAACAAGGACGGCGGCTACGTCACCTCCAACTGGGAGCTCTACAAGGCGGAGACGGAGCTGGTGACGGTGTTCTGCGCGGCCGGCGTGCGGCTGCGCTTCTTCCACGGTCGTGGCGGCACCGTGGGACGCGGCGGCGGGCCTTCGTACGAA
>CAZOIB010000238.1:0-7570 GCA_964579785.1 uncultured Lysobacter sp.
TCGCGGAAGACGTTGCGCGCCGCCTCGCCGACCACCGCATCCTCGAGGATCGCCGGATAGGGCCCGGCCAGGTCCCAGGCCTGGAAGAACGGCGCCCAGTCGATCAACGGCGCGAGCTTCTCGAGCGGGTAGTTCTGCAGCGCGAGGAGCCCGCGTTGCCGCGGCTTGGGCGGTGCGTAGCCTACCCAGTCGAGCTGCATGGCATTGGCGCGCGCCGCCTGCAGCGAAATCGACTTCTGCCCGGTCTTCTTCGCGTGCGCATCGCGCACCTTCACGTAGTCCGCGCGCACCTGGCTCACGAACGGGTGGTACTGGTCCTCGGACACGAGGCTCGTGGCCACGCCCACCGCGCGCGAGGCATCGGGCACCCAGACCGTCGGGCCGGAGTAGTGCGGCTCGATCTTGACCGCCGTGTGCGTGCGCGAGGTGGTGGCGCCGCCGATGAGGAGCGGCACCTTGAAGCCCAGGCGCTCCATCTCGCGCGCCACGTGCGCCATTTCCTCGAGCGAGGGCGTGATGAGGCCGGAGAGCCCGATCATGTGCGCGTTCTCCTTGGCCGCGGTCGCGAGGATCTTCTCCGTGGAGACCATGACCCCCAGGTCCACCACCTCGAAGTTGTTGCACTGGAGCACCACGCCGACGATGTTCTTGCCGATGTCGTGCACGTCGCCCTTGACGGTGGCCATCACCACCTTGCCCTTGGCCCTGGCATCGGCGGCTCCGAGGAGCCGCTTCTCCTCCTCGATGTAGGGAATGAGGTGCGCCACCGCCTGCTTCATCACGCGCGCGCTCTTCACCACCTGCGGCAGGAACATCTTGCCGGCGCCGAAGAGGTCCCCGACCACGTTCATGCCGTCCATGAGCGGGCCCTCGATCACCTGGATGGGGCGCGCGAACTTCTGCCGCGCCTCCTCGGTATCCTCCACGATCCACTGCGTGATGCCCTTCACCAGGGCATGGGAGAGGCGCTCCGCGACGGGTGCGCTGCGCCACGCGAGGTCCTCGATCGCGTCCTTCTTCTGGCCCTTGAACGATTCCGCGAAGGTGACCAGGCGCTCGGTGGCGTCCGGGCGCCGGTCGAAGATCACGTCCTCGACGCGCTCGAGGAGGTCCTTAGGGATGTCCGCGTAAACGCCCAGCTGCCCCGCGTTGACGATGCCCATCGTCATTCCGGCCTTGGCCGCGTGATACAGGAACGCGGTGTGCATCGCCTCGCGCACCGGCTCGATGCCGCGGAAGGAGAAGGACACGTTGGAGACGCCGCCCGAGGTCCTTGCCTGCGGCAGGTGGCGGTGGATCCAGGCCAGCGCCTCGAGGAAATCGAGCCCGTAGCGGTTGTGCTCCTCGATGCCGGTGGCGATCGCGAAGATGTTGGGGTCGAAGATGATGTCCTCGGCGGGGAAGCCCACCTCGCCCGTGAGGATCCGGTAGCAGCGCTCGCAGATGGACTTCTTGCGCTCCAGCGTGTCGGCCTGGCCCTTCTCGTCGAAGGCCATGACGATGACCGCGGCGCCGTAGCGCCGGGCGAGCTTCGCGTGGCGGACGAACTCCGCCTCGCCCTCCTTGAGGGAGATCGAGTTCACGATCGACTTGCCCTGCACGCACTTCAGGCCCGCCTCGATCACGCTCCACTTGGAGCTGTCGATCATGACCGGCACGCGCGAGATGTCCGGCTCCGCGGCCACCAGGTTCAGGAATTTCGTCATGGCCGCCTGCGAGTCGAGCATCGCCTCGTCCATGTTGATGTCGATCACCTGCGCGCCGTTCTCCACCTGCTGGCGCGCGACCGAGAGGGCTTCGCCGTAGTCGCCCGCGAGGATGAGGCGCGCGAACGCCTTCGAGCCGGTGACGTTGGTGCGCTCGCCCACGTTCACGAAGAGGGAGTCGTCACCGATGTTCTGCGGCTCGAGACCCGAGAGCCGCAGGCGCGGCTCGATCTTCGGCGTCACGCGCGGCTTGCAGGGCGCGACGATCTGCGCGATGGCGCGGATGTGCTCCGGCGTCGTGCCGCAGCAGCCCCCGGTGATGTTGAGCCAGCCGGCCTCGGCCCACTCGCGGACGAGGGCCGCCGTCTCCGCCGGAAGCTCGTCGTACTCCGCCATCGCGTTGGGCAGGCCCGCGTTCGGGTGCGCCGACACCAGCGTGTCCGCGATGCGCGCGAGCTCCTCCACGTGCGGGCGCAGCTGCTTCGCGCCCAGCGCGCAGTTGAAGCCGATCGACAGCGGCCGCGCGTGGCGCACCGAATTCCAGAACGCCTCCGGCGTCTGGCCCGACAGCGTGCGCCCCGAGGCGTCCGTGATCGTGCCGGAGATCATGACCGGCAGGCGCTCGCCGCGCTCCTCGAAGAACTCGTCGATGGCGAAGAGCGCCGCCTTGGCATTGAGCGTGTCGAAGATCGTCTCGACCAGCAGGATGTCCACGCCGCCGTCGACGAGGGCGCGCGTCGCCTCCAGGTAGGCGTCCTTCACCTGGTCGAAGCTCACGGCTCGGAAGCCCGGATCGTTCACGTCGGGCGAAAGCGAGAGCGTGCGGTTCATCGGCCCCAGCACGCCGGCCACGAAGCGGGGCTTGCGCGGGTCCTTCGCGGTGAACTCGTCGGCGAGGCCACGCGCCAGGCGCGCCGCCTCGCGGTTCAACTCCGCCACGATCGCCTCGAGGTGGTAGTCCGCCTGCGAGATCGAGGTCGAGTTGAAGGTGTTGGTCTCGAGGATGTCCGCGCCGGCCTCGAGGTAACGGGTGTGGATCTCGCGGATCACCTGCGGGCGGGTGAGGGTGAGAAGGTCGTTGTTGCCGCGCAGGTCCCTGGCGTGGCTCGCGAATCGTTCGCCGCGGTACTGCGCCTCGGTGAGCCTGTAGCCCTGCACCATCGTGCCCATGGCGCCGTCCAGCACGAGGATGCGGCGGGCCAGCGCTTCGTGGAGCGCCTGGATGCGGGCGGAGCGGGCGGCGAGGGCGTGATCCATGGTCCGTGATTCCAGAATGCAAAAACCCGTCAGGGAGCGACGGGTTTTTCGGGCCGGTCGCTTTAGCTGGATTTATTGAGCGCCCGCAAGCTGAGGGTCAAATCGGCGCTGAGTCGATAGCTTACACCAGGCACGCCGCCTTGCGATCGCCACCCACGCGCCGCGCCGGCCTGGCGCCTAGGGCTTGGCCGGCACCAGCAGGATCTCGATCGGCTTGGGCTTCGCCGCCGGCGCCGCCGGGCCGGGCCGCGGCGAGGAGTACTGGATGACGCCGAGGAACGCGAGGACGGTCACCACCGTCAGGGCCGCGACCGCCGCGATGCGCACGATGCGCGAGCGCAGCGTCCGTTCCGGCCGGAACGGGCCGATGGCCTTGTCCAGCGCTTCCTTGACGGGCTGGTCGCGAAAATCCAACTAGGCTGCCGCCGCGCGCTCGCCGTAGCGCACCACCCCGTTGCGGCCGCCGGACTTGGCCTGGTACATGGCGCGATCGGCGCGCGCGACGATCGTCTCCAGCGTGGCGCCGTCGCCGGGGAGCGATGCCGCCCCGATGCTCACGGTGCATGGCACCGGCCCGGCGCCCACTTCGAGCGGCGTGCTCGCCATCTCCGCGCGGATGCGCTCCGCCACGAGCGCCCCGCCCTCCGGCGAGGTTTCCGGCAGCAGCACGACGAACTCGTCGCCGCCGTAGCGGGCCAGCACGTCGGAACCGCGCAGTTCGGCCTGGATCACGCGGGCGAGCTGGCGCAGCAGCTGGTTGCCGGCCGCGTGGCCATGGGCGTCGTTGACCGCCTTGAGGTTGTCCGAGTCGATCATCAGGACGGTGGCGGGCCGCTCGTAGCGGACGGCCTGCGAGACCAGGCGCGAGGCGGCGATGGCGAAGCCGCGCATGTTCAGCGCGCCGGTGAGCTCGTCCGTCTCGGCGAGCAGCCGCACGCGGTTCAGGCCGAAGTGGATGTCGGAGGAGAACATGGTGACGATGTAGGCGACCAGCAGCACCGGCGCGACCTGCCCGGCGAGCGAGCCGACGAAGGAAAGCGTGAGGAGTGCGGCCGTCGACGCCGTGCCGCCCAGCCAGATGTGGCAGGCGGCCACCATCGCCACCTCGAAGAGGGTGACCACCTTGCCGAGGGTGAGCGCCGAGGTGATGACCGGCAGCAGGTAGGAGTTGAGCAGCGGGCTGGCGAGCCCCCCGGAAAAGGCGAGCGTCCAGGTGATGAAGGCGATCATCGCCCAGGTCTCGATGGCGATCTTCCAGCGCGACTCGCGGGTGAAGAAGAAGGCGTAGCGGAAGCTCATCACGAACGCGGCGTAGAAGAAGGCGCCGGCGGCGAGCGCCGGCTCGGCATCCTTGTCGGAGGCGCCGAAGGTCATGAAGATGAGCACCACTATGAGCAGCAGCCAGTGGATCTCGGCCACGGTGCGCGAGATCCCGCGCAGCTGCGCCTCCTCGATGCTCGGCACGGCCCTCGTGCCCGGCGCTTCCCGGTCGATCAACCCCATTGCGTTCCGCGCTCCTGCTGTTCGCGCGAAGTTTGGGCCAGTTCGGGGCGAAGCGAAAGGGGGAGCGGGCGCCGCCCCGCGGGCCGTTTTGGGGGAGAATGGCTGCGACCGGAGAGGGAGGTTCCCCATGAAAGCCCTGGCATTCCTGCTGCTTTCGCTGGCACTGGGCGCCTGCGCGGTGGCCCCGCCCGCCGCCAGCGTCGATCACCTGTTCGCCGACGGCCTGTTCCGGCCCGCCGCGCAGCCCGTGCGGGCGCCGGACGTGTTCGCCGTGAGCGACGCCATGCGGCTCTACCTCGACCGCGAACTGGGCAGCCAGCTGGCGTCCAAGGGCAGGCAGCGCGCGCTCATCGAGGCGCTGCGCGACAGCGGCCAGCTGCGCCTGGAGTACGACGCCACCGTCACCCGCAACGCGAGCGAGGCCTTCGCGGCGCGCACCGGCAACTGCCTGTCGCTCGTGATCATGACGGCCGCCTTCGCCAGGGAGATCGGCGTGAAGGTGCGCTTCCAGAACGTCAACGTGGACGAGTCCTGGAGCCGCCGCGGCGACCTCTACTTCGCCGCCGGACACGTGAACCTCATGCTCGGGGCCAACCCGCCGCGCCTCGGATCGCGCATCGACGACGGCGAGCAGCTCATCATCGACTTCCTGCCGCCGCCCGACCTGCGGCGCACCAACTGGCGGGTGATCGAGGAGAAGACGATCCTCGCCATGTTCATGAACAACCGCGCCGCGGAATCGATCGCGGCCGGCCGCATCGACGACGCCTACTGGTACGCGCAGGAAGCCATCCGCCAGGACCCGGGCTACACGAGCTCCTTCAACACGCTCGGCGTCGTCTATCACCGCAGCGGGCACCTGCCGGAGGCGGCCAATGTCTTCGCCCACGTGCTCGCCCGCGAACCCTCGAACACGTACGTGCTGTCGAATCTCGCCCCGGTTCTCGCCGGCCTGGGCCGCGTGGAGGAGTCGCGCGAACTCGAGCGCAGGCTGGCGCAGCTGCAGCCCGACCCGCCGTTCGCCTCCTTCAACCGCGGGCTGGCCGCCATGCGCGACGGGGACTATCGGGCCGCCAGGGACCTCTTCGCGCGCGAAGTGGCCCGTGACCCCTACTACCACGAGTTCCATTTCTGGCTGGCGCTCGCCCACTCCCGCCTCGGGGAGGAAGCCCTGGCCCGGAAGCACCTGGCGCTGGCTCTCGAGAACAGCGAGACGCGCAGGGACCAGGACCTCTACGCGGCGAAGCTGAAGCGCATCAAGTCGGCGCGCCTGTCTCGCTAGCCGCCTTCTTCGCCTCGAGTTCCTCCCAGCGCGCAAGGAGCCGCGTCAGCTCCGCCTCGATCGCCGCGTGGCGCGCGTTGAGCGCGCGGGGGTCGGCCGTGCGGTCCTGGTAGAGAGACGGATCGGCCAGGCGGCGGACAAGTTCCGCCTGTTCCTTCTCCAGCGCCTCGAGGCTGCGCGGCAGCTCGTCCAGCTCGCCGATGTCGTTGAAGCTCAACTTCACCCGCTTGCGGGAGGCGCGCGTGTCGCCCTTCGCCGCCACGGCGGGCTCCAGCGATCCCGCGCCGGCACCCGCGCCGTCGGGCCTGGCCACGCCCAGGCGCGCGCGCTGCCAGTCATCGTAGCCGCCGGCGTATTCCTTCCAGCGGCCGTCGCCTTCCCAGGCAATGGTCTGCGTGACCACGTTGTCGAGGAAGGCGCGGTCGTGGCTCACGAGGAAGAGCGTGCCCGCGTAGTCCTGCAGCAGCGCCTCGAGCAGCTCGAGCGTCTCGATGTCGAGGTCGTTGGTCGGCTCGTCCAGCACCAGCACGTTGGCGGGCCGGCTGAACAGCCGCGCGAGGAGGAGCCGGTTGCGCTCGCCCCCGGAGAGCGTCCTCACCGGCGCGTTGGCGCGCTCCGCGGGGAACAGGAAGTCGGACAGGTAACTGATGATGTGCTTCCTCCCGCCGTCGACATCGACGAAGTCGCTGCCGGGGGAGATGGTGTCGGCGAGCGTGGCGTTCTCGTCGAGTGCGGCGCGCAACTGGTCGAAGTACGCCACCGCGATCTTCGTGCCCAGCCGCGCAGTGCCGGCGTCGGGTGCGAGAACGCCCAGGATCAGCTTGAGCAGCGTCGACTTGCCGCAGCCGTTGGGACCGATCAGGCCGATCTTGTCGCCGCGCAGGATGCGCGTGGAGAAATCCTCCACGACGCGCTTCTCGCCGAAGCGCCTGGTCACGTGCTCGAGCTCGGCCACCAGCTTGCCGGAACGCTCGCCCGCGGAGAGCGCGATGCCGACCTTGCCGACGCGTTCGCGCCGCGCGGCGCGCTCCAGGCGCAGCGCCTCGAGGCGGCGCACACGGCCCTCGTTGCGCGTGCGGCGCGCCTCCACGCCCTTGCGGATCCAGACTTCCTCCTGCGCGAGCTCCTTGTCGAACTTGCGGTTCACCACCGCCTCGATGGCGAGCATCTCCGTCTTGCGCGTTTCGTAGGCGCTGTAGTTGCCGGGGAAGTCGGCGAGCCGCCCGCGGTCGAGTTCGACGATGCGCAGCGCCACGCGGTCGAGGAAGCGGCGATCGTGCGTGACGAACAGCACCGTGCCCGGAAACGCCTGCAGCATCTCCTCCAGCCACTCGATGGCCGCGACGTCGAGGTGGTTGGTCGGCTCGTCCAGGAGCAGGAGATCGGGTTGCAGCACCAGCGCGCGGGCGAGCGCCACGCGCTTCTTCAACCCCCCGGAGAGTTCCGCGACCACCGCGTCCGCGGTCAGGGCGAGGCGGTCCAGCGTCGCTTCGATGCGGTGCTCGATAGACCAGCCGCCGACGGCCTCGAGCGCCTCCTGCAGGTCCTGCATCTGCACCAGCAGCTCCGCCTCGCGCGCGCCGCCGGGGTGGTTCGCCAGCGCATGCGCCACGGCGTGGTAGTCGACCAGCAGCCGCGTGCCCTCGCCCAGCCCCTCGGCCACGGCCTCGAACACCGTGTGCCCGGCGGCAAAGGCCGGCTCCTGCGGCACGAACGCGAACTTGATCCCGGAGGCGAGCCACACCTTGCCGTCATCGGGCCGCACCGTGCCCTCGACGATGCGCAGAAGGCTCGACTTGCCGGTGCCATTGCGCCCGATGAG
>CAZOIB010000239.1:0-5885 GCA_964579785.1 uncultured Lysobacter sp.
AGGACTGGTCGATCTTCAGGTAGTCGATGTGCAGGTTCTTCAGGTACGCCAGCGACGAATAGCCGGTCCCGAAGTCGTCGATCGCGACCTCGACGCCGGCATCGCGCAGCTCGAGGAGCTTCGCCTTCACTTCCGGGCTCGCGTCGAGCAGCAGGCCCTCGGTGATTTCCACCGCGACGCTCTGCCCGGGAAGGCCGGTCTCGTGCAGGAAGGCCACCCTTTCCGTGAAGGTGCCGCCCTCGCGCTGGAACTCGCGCGGCGACTGGTTGACGCTCACCTGGAAGTCGTCGTGCCCGGCGCTGCGCCAGCGCGCCACCCAGCGGGTCGCCTCGCGGAATGCCCAGCCGCCGATGTCGACGATCAGCCCGCTCGCCTCGGCGAGCGGGATGAAGTGCCCCGGTCCGATGACCCCTTGCTGCGGGTGGTGCCAGCGGATGAGCGCCTCCGCCTTGTGCACGCGGCCGCTCGCCAGCTCCACCACGGGCTGGAAGTGCAGGCTGAACTCCTCCCGCGCCAGCGCGCCGCGCATGTCGTTGGTGAGGCGCATGCGCTCCAGCGCCGCCACCTGCAGCTCCGGCGTGAAATAGCTGAAGCGGTTGCGCCCCGCCGCCTTGGCCGCGTACAGCGCCTGGTCGGCGTGCTTGAAGAGCTCGTGGATCTCGGTGGCGTCGGCGGGATAGAGCGTGATGCCGATGCTCGCGGTCACGTACACCTCTTCCGCGCCGAGGGTGAATGCGGCGGCCAGCGAGTCGATGATCGACTGCGCGATGTACTGGATGCGGCTGGTGTCCACGAAATCGGCCAGCGCGACCGTGAACTCGTCGCCCCCCAGGCGCGCGACCGTGTCCGACTCGCGCACGCACTCGCGGATGCGGCGCGCCGCCTCCACGAGCAGGAGGTCGCCCTTGTCGTGGCCGAGCGTGTCGTTCACCTCCTTGAAGCGGTCCAGGTCGATGAACAGGATCGCGAGCAGCGTGCCGTCGCGGCGGCTCTTCTTCAGGTCCTGCTCGAGCCGGTCGCGGAACATGCGCCGGTTCGGCAGCAGCGTCAGCGCATCGAAGTTGGCCTGCTGCCAGATGAGGCTCTCGGCCTCCTTCTTGGCGGTGATGTCGGAGAAGAGCGCCACGTACCAGTGCACGGCGCCGTCGGGGCGGCGGATGGTGTTGATGGAGAGCGCCTCGGCGAAGATGGTTCCGTCCTTGTGCCGGTTCCACAGCTCGCCCTGCCACCGCCCGGTCGCGTTGAGCGAGTCCCACAGGGCGCGGTAGAACTCCGGGTCCTGGCGCCCGGAGCGCAGGATGCGCGGACTCTGGCCGATCACGTCGCTGGCGTCGTAGCCGGTAAGCGCCGTGAAGGCGGGGTTGA
Source organism: uncultured Lysobacter sp. (assembly GCA_964579785.1). Classification (GTDB taxonomy): domain Bacteria; phylum Pseudomonadota; class Gammaproteobacteria; order Burkholderiales; family Usitatibacteraceae; genus FEB-7. Next base: position 1,366 of record CAZOIB010000239.1, read on the forward strand.
TGGCGATGATGCGGTTCTCCGCGTCGCTCACCATCATCGCCTCGCTGCTGTGCTGGTAGACGAGGGCGGCAAGCTCGAGCGCCTCCTCGCGGCGCCTGCTCTCGGTGATGTCGCGATTGGTGCCCACGGCGCGCCGCGCGCGGCCATCGGCGCCGCGATCGATCGCCCGGCCCTGGCTCAGGATCCAGAGCGTCTTCCCGTCCGGCCGGATGACGCGATGCTCGACCTGGTACTGTTCCTTCTCGCCCTTCAGGGCCGGCACGATCGCATCCCGGACCGCGGCACGGTCTTCCTGCGGAACCATGTCGGAGAGCGCCGCGAAGGTGGTCACGGTCGGCATCCAGGGCCCGCCGAGCAGCTCCGACCAGGCCTCCGACAGGTACACCGTGCCGCTCTCGATGTCGAAGTCCCAGAGGGCGAGGCGCGAGGCCTCCAGCGCCCGCTGCAGGCGCTCGCGGCTTTCCTTCAGCGCCGTATCCGCACGCTTGCGCTCGATCGCCGCCGCCACCTGGTCGGAGACGAACTGCAGCAGCGCCTTGTCGCTTTCGGAATAGCGGGTCGCGCCGGCGTAGCTTTGCACCGCGAGCACGCCGATCGTCCGGTCGTGGGACTTGAGCGGCACGCCCAGCCAGTCGATGGAGTCGGTGCCCACCACCGGCTCGCCCTTGCGCACCCTGGCGGCCGTGTCCTGCGGCGTGATGAGCAGGGCCCTGCCGGTGCGCAACACCTCCTCGGTGAGCCCTCCCTCGCCCAGCCGGCGCGGCGCGGGCATGGGATCGTGCTCGTCGACGAAGTACGGGAAGGTCACGGCCCCGAGCGCCTCGTCGTAGAGCGCGACGAAGAAATTCCGCGCCGGCAGCAGCTCTCCGATGATCGCGTGGATGCGGCCGAGCGTCTGCGGAAGATCCGCGGCCGCGTGCGCCGCGTCCGAGATCTCGTGCAGGGCGCCCTGCAGGCGCTGCGCCTTCCTGCGCTCGGTCACGTCCACCATCGCCGCGAGCGTCAGGACGATCCGGCCGTCCGCCTCGCGCTCGGAGTAGGCGGAGAGCAGGACATCCAGGTGCGACCCGTCCTTGGCCACGAACTGGCAGGCGACGTCCTTGCAGAAGCCGGACTCGCGGAAGGCGGGCAGCACATCGTCCTGCAGATGGCGCCGCGAGGCCTCCGTCATGAATTCCGCCACGGTGCGGCCGATCACGTCCTCGCGCCGGTAACCCAGCTGCGCGAGCCAGTAGTCGTTGACGCTCGTGATCGCGCCGGACTCGTCCGTCGCGTGCAGCATCACCGGCGTGTTCTGGTAGAGGTTGGTGAACTTGCGCTCGCTGTCGGCGCGCAGGCGCTCGTTGGCGCCGACCAGCTCCTCCGAGGTGAGCTCGAGGCTCCTCGTGCGCAGGTCGAGGTCGCGGTCGTACTGGTCGTATCCGGCGTCGATCCGGCGCAGCAGCTCGCGCAGGCCCGCGAGCAGCCCGCGCAGTTCCGGGCTGCCAGCGGCTGCGGGCGCACCGGCAGCCGCGTCCAGGGCGCGCGCGAGATCCGCCGCGGAGGCGATGCCGGCATGCCTGCGCAGCAACCTCGCGAGCGTCCGGTTCACCTCACGCCACCGCGATCCCCGTGATCGTCATGGTCTGGTTGTGCAGGAGACAGCGGCCGTTGAAGCAGGCGCCCGAGATCTCGCCGTTGGAATAGAAGCCGGCCACGGTCGTCGCCTTGCCCAGCTGCTCGACGACCGCCTCGACTTCCTCCTCCACGCGCTCGCCCATGACGAGCTTGCGCCCGACGCAGCTCACCAGGACGGCGAGCGCCTGCCCGGGAAGCGCGCCCAGCGGCGCCAGCGCCGCCTGCGCGGCCGTCTCCGCCCCCTCGATCAGGCGCTCGGTGTTGGCATGCATCAGCTTCAGGTAGCCGTCGGGCTCGATGTCGCCGGCCAGCGTGAGGGAACCGTCCGCCTCGTTCACGCCGAGTATCGTCCGGAAGATGCCGCGCTTTTCCATCCTCTCGCCGAGCATCTCGAAGGGGAAGAGGAGTCCCGAGGCCGGCAGCGCCGCGGCGTGCTCGCCCAGGTAGCGCTTGTAGATGTCCAGCGCGCGCTCGCCGTCGAGTTCGTAGAGCACGTTGTCCAGGCATCGCGTCACCTTGCGCGCCGGGCCGAACGGCACCCAGCCCCCGTAGGAACCGTAGCCCAGTCGCAACGCGTCTCCGTACAGGCCCACCGCGACGATCTGGTCGTCGGCGCAGCCCTCCGGCCCCATCGTCCACGTCCGCACGAAGGCGCCGCCGTCCGCCGCGAGGCCGCCGGAGATGTCCACGCCCTGCGGCAATCCCGCCTGCAGTCCGCGGACGAGTGCGCTGCCGTTGATCCGCACGCCCGTCCCCAGGACCAGCACCGCGCGCAGGCCTTGCGTGGGCAGCGCCGCGGCCAGCCTGCCGCCGGCGCCGGACGAATCGGCCATGGAGGCCAGGCGCGTGGAGCAGGCCACGGCCGTTGCCGAGCCGAACGCGACGCCGGTGACCACGCAGGTGCCGTCGCGCACCTCGGCGCCGCGGATCTCGCCGGCGGTCGAGCAGCCGGCGATGGCGGCCTGCGGGCAGAGGCGGCGCAATTCGTCGTGGACGTCGCGGCTCTCGAAGTAGGGAAGCGCGCCGAAGACCAGCAGCAGGGCCGGCTCGAACGGCGCCAGGGCACGCAGTGCGTTCTTCGCCTCGGCGGGGTCGGTGAGCGTGACCTGGTGCGTGCGCAAGGTCTACTTGCTTTCCATCACCCAGACGCCGGCCCAGTCCGCGGCGGGCGGCTGCCTGGAAAGCAGGTCGCAGCGCTCGATGTAGATCTTCGCGGCCTTGTCGTCGGGATTGATGGCGAGGACCTGGGCGAAGAGCTTCGCCGCCGGGCCGAAGGCGCGGTTGCGGTAGCGTTCCAGCCCGTCGCGGAAGTGCCCGAGGGCGTCGGGAAGCTGGGGATAGGTCTCCTCGTTGTGGTAGTCCATGACCTCGTGGATCGCCACCGGCTGCGTCTTGCCCTTGACCACCACGAGGTCGATCTCGCGCATGCGGTAGGTGCCGCGCAGCTTGGCACGGGTGAAATCGCTCACCAGGATGTGCGCGCCGTACTGCTTGCAGGCGGACTCCAGGCGCGAGGCGAGGTTCACGCCGTCGCCGATCATGGTGTAGTCCATGCGCTTCCTCGAGCCGATGTTGCCCGAGACCACGTTGTCGGTATTGAGCCCGATGCCGATGTCCACCGGCGGCTTGCCCTCGGCGGCGCGCTCCACGTTCCAGGACCGGAGGGCCTTGATCATCGCGATGCCCGCGCGCACGGCGCGGTCGACGTCGTCCTCGTGCGCCACCGGCACGCCGAAGCCCGCCATGATCGCGTCGCCGATGAACTTGTCGAGCATGCCGCCCTCGCGCTGGATGATGTCCACCATCAGCTCGAAGTACTCGTTGAGGAAGGCGACCGTCCCCTGCGGCCCGAGTTGCTCGCTGATGGTGGTGAAGCTGCGGATGTCGGAGAAGAGCACGGTCACGGGCGCGGCCTGTCCCCCGAGGGCTTCCGCGCCGCTCGCGAGCAGCTGGTCGGCGATGCCGGGGTCCATGTAGCGCGACATCGTCGACTTCAGGCGCTTCTCGTTGGAGATGTCCTCGACCAGCAGCATCGAGCCCAGCCTCTTCTGCTCGGCCGACACCAGCGGCAGCACGGTGAGGTTGACCGAGATGGGCTCCCCGCCGACCGTGAGCCCGGCGTCCATCGTGACGTCTATCTCCCCCTCGCAGTCGACCCTGGCGATCTTCTCCAGCACCCAGGCGTTCTCGTCCACGAACACCTCGCCCGCGGCGCGGTGCAGGATGGCGTCGGGCCGCACGCGCAGGATGCGCAGGCCCGCCGCGTTGCACGTGGCGATCCTGCCGGAATCGTCCAGCGTGACCACGCCGCTCGACATCGACTCGAGCATGGCCTCGCTGTAGTTCTTCATGTTCTGCACGTCGGCGAAGAGCTTCGCGTTCTCGAGAGAAATGGAGATCTGCGCAGTGAAGGCGCGCAGGCGCGACTCGTCCTCCGGCCCGAAGGGCCCCCCGTGCTTGTTGAGGACCTGCGTCACGCCGATGGTCCGGCCGTGCTTGTTGACGATCGGCACGCACAGGATCGAGCGCGTGAAGAACCCCGTCTTCCTGTCGAAGGCCGGGTTGAAGCGCAGGTCCGCGTAGGCGTAGGGAATGTTGATCGACTTGCCCGACGTGAAGACCGCGCCGGCGATGCCCAGGTGGTTGGGCATGCGGATCTGCGTCGACTCCAGCCCCTGCCCGACCTCCGACCAGAGCTCGCCGGTCTTCTCGTCGTTGAGGAAGAGGGTGGAGCGCTCCGCATTCAGCATGCGCGTGGCCTCCCCCATGACGCGCTTCAGGAGCGAGCCCAGCTTGATGTCCGCCGTCACTTCGGAGACGACCTCGACGAACTCCATCTCCTGCGCGCGCAGGGCCTTCATCCGCTCGATGAACTGGTTGCTCTGCAGCGCGACCGTCCCCTG
>CAZOIB010000240.1:0-4038 GCA_964579785.1 uncultured Lysobacter sp.
GAGGTCGCGGGCGTGCTCGAGCATGCCCTGCCGGCCGTCCGGGGAGACGATCGCGAGGCGCACGCCGCTCGTCTCGCCGATGCGGTTGGCGTGCGAGTGCGACATCGCGCCGGGGTGGAAGGCGGTGATCTGGTTGTCGTCGATGTCGGTGGTGATGAACGCCTGCGCGGTGAAGTGCTCGCCCAGCTTGCGCACGTGCCGGCGGGAGATCCCGAGCTGGTCGAGGCGGCGCTCGTAGGGGTCGAAGTCGTGGCCGACGGTCGCCATGATCAGCGGCTCCTCGCCCAGGAGCTTCAGCCCGTAGGCGATGTTGCCGGCGCAGCCGCCGTACTCGCGCCGCAGGTCCGGCACCAGGAACGCGACATTCAGGATGTGGATCTGGTCGGGGAGGATGTGGTTCTTGAATTGGTCGTGGAACACCATGATGGTGTCGTACGCGATGGAGCCGCAGACCAGGATCGACATGGATTCCTTCAGGGGTAGAAGAGCAGCAGTTCGTAGCCGGTCGCGTGGATGCGCCCCGTCTCCAGGCGCACGCTCAGGAGCGCCTCCGATCCCGCCGCCATGACGTGCCCGCCCTCCGCGCCGCGGCCGAGGTAGTCCGCCGGGCGCAGCACGCGGCGGATGGCGGCCTGCCCGGTGAGGTCGGTCAGGGTGAGTTCGAGGTACGGGAATTCCTGCGCGGAGGAAGAGAGGTTGCGGATGCGCGCCTGCAACGCGATCTGCCCGGGCTTGCCCGGCACCTCGAGCATCTCCGAGTCCTCCAGCTTGAGCGCGGATTCGTCGTTCACCCAGGGAACCCGGCAGCCCACCGTGGCGCAGGCCGACTCGAGGGCGGGCCGCAGCGTCGGGTAGTTGCGCGCGAGCTGGGCGCGAAACGCGTAGGCGGCCTGCATGGCGAGGACCAGGGCAAGCAGCGCGACGCCCAGCGACCAGGCACGTGCCGGTCGCGCCGGCCGGGCCGGTGCCAGCTCCGGCGCCGCCTCGCCTGGCGCCTGCGCGAGCTCGCCGCCGGACCCCTCGGGCAATTCCGGCGGGATTGCGGCGCTGCGCGCGTCTGCCGGAGTCCGCGGGTGAAGGATCTCCTCGAGCGTCGCCGGTCGCTGCCCGGGCATGTCCGCGGGTGCGGCTGCCGGGGGCGCGTCGAGGAAGTCGAGGATGTCGGAGTCCTGCGGCGCGGCTGCCGGCACGACCGGTACCGATGCCGCCTGCGGCAGCGCCTGCCCCGTCTCGGCCGGCACGCGCACGATCGACTCGAAGGCGTTGAATATCCCCTGGCACTCGCCACAGCGCACCTGCCCCTGGCGCTGGTTCAGCTGCTCCGGCGTGGCGCGAAAGCGCGCGCCGCAGTGCGTGCACTCGGTGACGAGCATCGCCTAGGCCGCCTGGCTGCGCGTGCCCGCGAGACACACCCATTCGGCCTCGGCGCCCGCTGCTTCCATCGCGAAGAACGGGGCGTAGGCCCGCATCACCTCGTCGGCCTGCGCGGCGAGGATGCCCGACAGGGCCAGGCGTCCGCCGGGGCGGGTGTGCGAGGCGAGGAGCGGTGCCAGCATGCGTAGCGGATTGGCGAGGATGTTGGCGACGGTGAGATCGGCGGTGACGGCGAGCGCGGCGTCCGCCCCGCGCACGTCGAGGGCGACTGCATTGGCCGAGGCATTATAGCGAGCGGCCGCCAGCGCGAGCGGGTCGATGTCGACGCCGACGGCGCGCGCCGCACCCAGCTTCATCGCCGCGATCGCGAGGATGCCGGAGCCGCAGCCGTAGTCGAGGACGGTCTCGCCGCCGCGCACCTCGCCCTCCAGCCAGGCGAGCACCAGCCGAGTCGTCGGGTGGCTGCCGGTGCCGAAGGCCGCGCCCGGGTCGAGCACGAGGTTCACCGCGGCCGGATCGGGCGCCACGTGCCAGGTGGGTACGATCCACAGGCGCCTGCCCGCGCGGATCGGCGCGAACTGGCGCTGCGTCTCGCGTACCCAGTCGCTGTCCTCGAGCACGTCGGCGCTGGCGACCTCGAGCGGCGCGCAGGCGCTCGCGGAATACGCCGCGGCGAGCAGGGCATCGGGATCGGCGTCCAGGGGCAGCAGCGCCACGACCCGGCAGCGCGGCCAGAGTCCGGCCTCGGCGCCCGGCTCGGCGAAGAGGGCGCTCTCGCCCGCGGTGCCGGCATCGGCGTCGGTGATCTCGGTCGCGACCGCCCCGGCGGTTTCCAGGGCCTCGGCGAACGCGGCCGCGCAGGCGCCCGCCACCACCACGCTCACGCGGCGCCACGCCATCGTCCCGGCGCCTCAGGCTTCCGACTGGATGGACTTGAGCGCCGCCATCTTTTCCTCGAGATAGTGGATGCTCATGCCGCCGCGGATGAAGGCCGCGTCGTTCATGAGCTCCTGGTGCAGGGCGATGTTGGTCTGGATCCCCTCGATCACCATCTCGGAGAGCGCGATGCGCATGCGCGCGATCGCCTGCTCGCGCGTGTCGCCGTGGGCGATCAGCTTCCCCACGAGCGAGTCGTAGTGCGGCGGCACGTAGTAGTTGTTGTAGGCGTGCGAGTCGTAGCGGATGCCGGGCCCGCCCGCGGTGTGGTACTGCGTGATGCGTCCCGGCGAGGGCGCGAAGGTGACCGCGTTCTCGGCGTTGATGCGGCACTCGATGGCGTGGCCGCGCTTGACGATGTCGCGCTGGCGGAACCCGAGCTTCATGCCGGCGGCGATGCGGATCTGCTCCTGCACGATGTCGATGCCGGTGATCATCTCCGTCACCGGGTGCTCGACCTGCACGCGGGTGTTCATCTCGATGAAGTAGAACTCGTCCCCCTCGTAGAGGAACTCGAAGGTGCCGGCGCCGCGGTAGCCGATCTTGCGGCAGGCGTCCGCGCACCTCTCGCCGATGCGGTCGATCAGGCGCGGCTTGATGCCGGGCGCCGGCGCCTCCTCGATGATCTTCTGGTGGCGCCGCTGCATCGAGCAGTCGCGCTCGCCGAGGAAGACCGCGCCGCGGTGCTCGTCGGCGAGCACCTGGATCTCGATGTGGCGCGGGTTCTCGAGGAACTTCTCGAGGTACACCATGGGGTTGCCGAAGGCGTTTTGCGCCTCGGTGCGGGTGGTGTTCACGGCGTTGACCAGCGCGGCCTCCGTATGCACCACGCGCATGCCGCGCCCGCCGCCGCCGCCGGCCGCCTTGATGATCACCGGGTAGCCGACCAGCGCCGCCATGCGCCGGATTTCCTTGGGGTCGTCGGGAAGCGGCCCTTCCGAGCCCGGGACGCAGGGGATGCCCACCTTCTTCATCGCCGCCTTGGCGGCGACCTTGTCGCCCATCGTGCGGATGGAGGCGGCGGTCGGCCCGATGAAGACGAAGCCGGAGTTCTCCACGCGCTCGGCGAAGTCCGCGTTCTCGGAGAGGAACCCGTAGCCGGGGTGGATCGCCTGCGCGTCCGTGACCTCGGCGGCGCTGATGATGGCGGGAATGGTGAGGTAGCTGTCGCGCGAGGGCGGCGGGCCGATGCACACCGACTCGTCGGCGAGCATCACGTACTTGGCATCCGCGTCCGCCTCGGAGTGGATGGCGACGGTCTTGATGCCCATCTCCCGGCAGGCGCGCTGGAGCCGGAGCGCGATCTCGCCGCGATTGGCAATGAGGATCTTCTCAAACATCCCGTGCGAGGGTCATCACTCGATCACGAACAGCGGCTGGCCGTATTCGACCGGCTGGCCGTTCTCCACGAGGATCGCCTTCACCGTCCCCGCGGCATCCGATTCGATCTCGTTCAGCAGCTTCATCGCCTCGATGATGCAGAGCGTCTGGCCCTTGGTCACCGACTGGCCGATCTCGACGAACGAGGGCGCGCCCGGGGACGGGCAGCGGTAGAAGGTGCCGACCATGGGCGACTTGAGGGTGTGGCCGGTGGGGGCGGCAGGCGCCTCCGGCGCCGCGGCCGGTGCGGCCTGCGCCAGGCCCCCTGGTGCGGCGAGTGCCATCTGCCCCGGCGTGGCCATCACCATCGGGGGGGCTGTCCCGGTGCGGCTGATGCGCACGCGTTCC
>CAZOIB010000241.1:0-7465 GCA_964579785.1 uncultured Lysobacter sp.
GGTCGCCAAGGCCCTGGCGCAGGGCCTCGGCGGACGCATACGCCACGCGCTGGAGGCCACCCTGAAGCTCGCCCCGAAGCACGCGGAGGCCCACATAGCCCTTGGCACGTTCCACGCGGAGGTGATCGACAAGGTCGGCGCCCTCGTGGGCGGCCTCACCTATGGCGCCCGCCGGGAAACGGGGGAGGAGCATTTCCGCAAGGCGCTCAAGCTCACGCCTGGTTCCCCGATCGCGCACCTGGAGTTCGCCAACGGCATGGTGATGCTGCACGGCAGGAAGGCGCTGGCCGATGCGGCGGCCCTCTACGCGAAGGCGGCAGCCCTGAAGCCGCGCGATGCCATGGAGAAACTCGACGTCGAGGCGGCGAAGGCGGAACTCGAGTGAGAGCACGTCGCGAGCACGATGTTGCACGCCGGCGACGCGCTCGCACGAAAGCGCGTTTTCAGAGTGAAAATTCATTGACAAAGTGTTTTTGCCGTGTGCATTCTCTCGCCTGTCACGCCGATGCAGGCGAGATCAGCTGAACCACACGTCACCATAGATTGGAGGAATTCGAATGGCAGCGAAGAAAGCCAAGAAGCCCGCGGCGAAGAAGCCCGCGGCGAAGAAGCCGGCGGCAAAGAAGGCCGTAGCGAAGAAACCGGCGAAGAAGGCCGCCCCGAAGAAGCCCGCCGCCAAGCGCAAGCCCAATGCGGCGTTCATGAAGCCCCTCACGCCGAGCGCCGCGCTCGCTGCCGTGATCGGTTCCGCGGCACAACCGCGCACGGAAGTCACCAGCAAGCTCTGGGCCTACATCAAGAAGAACAACCTGCAGGACAAGGTCAACCGTCGCAACATCAATGCCGACGACAAGCTGCGCGAGGTTTTCGGTGGCAAGAAGACGGTTTCGATGTTCGAAATGACGAAACTCGTTTCCAAGCACCTCAAGTAAGCGCTGGAATTCGGGCAGTCTCTGGGAGCGCCGGGGGCCGCAAGGCCGACCCGGCGCTTTTCATTTCGGGCTTCGCCGCTAGAGGTTGCGGAAGCGCTTCGGAATGGGATTGGGCGTTGCAGCCGCCTTTCGGGGCGCCTTGCCGCGTCGCGCCCGCGGCGGCCGTTCCGACTTCACAGGCGCCTGCGCAGCCGGCTCGGCAGCTTCCGCCTCGCCCTCCCACGGGACCATCAGGGTCATCCACATGAGCTTGTCGAATTCCTCGCGGAAACTGGCGACGATGCGCTCGGGGTCGGGCACCAGTCCGGTGTCGGTGATGACGCCGAACTGGATGCGGCCGTTGTAGGAAAGGATGGAAACGCCCATGCCGATGCCGCCGGACTGCGGTACCCAGAAGTTGAGCTCCTCGATGCGCCGCCCCGCGAAATAGATTGGATGTTGCGGGCCGGGAACGTTGGTCATCACGGCCGTGGCGTTCTGGGAGAGGAGCGTGGTGACCTGCTCCTGGAGGATCTTCGGCCCGTAACCCACGGTGTGCAGGAGCCCGAGCACGATCAGGGGTTGGTAGGAGCCCTTGAGGGCCCGCATGAGCCGGCGAATCTCGTGAAGCCGGTCGAGCGGGTGGTCGATGCCGATGGGAAGGTCGAGGAACACGAGACCGAACTGGTTTCCCAGTTCCCTGCCGAGACCCGCCGGGCGCAGGTTCACCGGAACGACCGCCCGGATCCCGAGGCCGTCGACGGCTTCCCCCTTGCGCGCGAGGTAATCGCGCAGCGCCCCCGTGGCCATCGACAGCAGGACGTCGTTGATGGAACAGCCCAGGGCCTTGCCGATCACCTTCACTTCATCGAGCGGGAACGGCTCCGCCCAGGCCACGCGCTTCCTCGTGCCCAGCGGGCCCTTGAAGCGCGTCGGCGAGTCGTTCCCCATCAGCGCGAGGCGGGCCAGTTCGCCGGCGAAGTCCATTCCCTTGCGCGTGGCGTCCTCCAGGGCTCCCTGCGCGAGCGCCGGATTCGCGGCCAGTTCCTTGCCCTGGTCCAGCAGGCTGCGACCCATGCGCGTCGCACCTTCGAGTGCGCCCGCGAAGGGCTTGAGAACCTGCTCCCAGAACTCGGCCTCGCCGTGTGGCGCCGTTTCGACCGGCGTGGCGGGCAGCGCGAGGCTTTCCCGGGCGGACTTCTCGGTCATCGACAGCATGACCTGCACCAGCGCGATCCCGTCCGCATAGCAGTGGTGGATGCGCATGACGAGAGCGCTGCCGCCGTCGAAGTTGTCGACCAGGTGGTACTGCCAGAGCGGCTTGGAGAAATCCAGCGGGGTGGAGGCGAGGTCGCTCACGAAGGCCTGCAGCTCCTTCTTGCCCGCCTTGCCGGGGAGCGCCACCTGGTGGACGTGGGAGTCGATGTCGAAGTGCTCGTCGTCCTCCCACCAGGCGCCCGTCGGGTCCTGCACGGCCTTCTGCCGGAAGCGCCGGAAGGCGAGGAAGCGCTTCTGCAGCGTGCGCTTCACCTGCTTCGCGTCGACCCGCCCGTGGAACATCAGCACCCCCACGATGACCATCAGGTTGGTCGGGAGGTCCATTCTCAGCCAGGCGGTGTCGACGCCGGACATGCGTTCTCTGCGCGCCTGGGACATGTCGGCGAGGCTCCTCGGCTGGGTTCCTGATCACCACGTGCCGTTGCGGCAGGCGGCGGGTTCGGCTAACTTTAGCACCAACCCGGGCGAGCCCAGAGCGCGAGGAGAAGAAGAATGGCCGACGTGAAGAAGCAGTTCGAGGCAGCCGCAGCCGCAGTGCTGAAGGCGAAGAAGGATCCCGGCAACGACTTGAAGCTCAAGCTCTACGCGCACTACAAGCAGGCCACCGACGGCGACGTCACGGGAGAGAAGCCGGGTTTCACCGACTTCGTGAACCGCGCCAAGTACGAGGCCTGGGCGAAATTGAAGGGCATGACGGCCGACGATGCCATGAAGTCCTACGTGAAGCTGGTCGAGCGCGTCACCCGCGACTGAAGCGGGGAATAAAAAAAGGCCCACCAACCTGGCGGGCCTTGAACACCCTTCGGTCCCCGGCAGGCGCCGGGGCGCGGACAAGGATGAGGAGGAGCCGTTTGCGGGGAGGCTGCGCCTCCCCGCCCATCATTTGGCCGTACGCTTCACCGCCTTTTTCGCGCGTGCCTTCTTCGCCGGAGCCTTGCGGGCGCGCTTCGGCGCGGCGCCGCCCATCAGGGCACGCACGCTGTCGTTCAGGTCGGCAACCTGCCGCGCGAGCTCATCCACGTCCTTGCTGGTGAGCACCCCGAGGCGGGTCAGGGACCGCGAAACGCGATCCTCGAAGACCTGTTCGAGCTTGTCCCATTTGCCCTGGGCACTCGACATGGTCGTGTCGGCCTGCGAGCGGACCGTCTTCAACGCCTGGTCGGCCGCCTTTTCGCTCCTGGAGCGCAGCACCTTGCCCTGTTCGACCAGCAGATCGAACAGCTTGTCTCCCTCGGTACGGGCGCGCGCGAACGCGCCGAGCCCTGCCAGCCAGATCTTCTGCGCCGACTGGGTGACTGCCTGCCCGAGCTGGTTGTCGCCGAGTTTCCTGCCGGCCTTCGCGCCGGACTTCGTTTTCCTGGTTGCCATGGCACCCTCCGCTGATGTCGGCTTCCGCCCCCACGGGCGGTCCACCTTGATGATGAGTGGAACTCTAGGCGCAAGGATTAGAGCAATCACACTATTCTTCGCCACCTTCCGCCGTGCGGTAGACTAGATCTGCCGACGCGGGCCTGCGACTCGATGGAGCAGGGGATGCAGGCGGCGCGCGAAGAACAACACCCGGGCGACCACGATTGCCAGGGGAACCCGGAGGAGTGAATGGAAAGACCCTGGCTCAAGTCCTACCCGCCCGGCGTGGCGCCGGACATCGATCTCGGCGCGTACTCGAGCATCCGCGACATCTTCGAGAAGAGCTGCGCGCGCTATGCGGATCTTCCGGCCTTCCACTGCATGGGCCGGTCGATTTCGTTTCGGGAGCTCGATCGCCACTCCGCGGATTTCGGCAGCTGGCTGCAGAACGTGGCCGGTCTGGGCAAGGGAGCGCGGGTCGCCATCATGATGCCCAACCTGCTGCAGTACCCGGTTGCCATCTTCGGGGTGCTGAGGGCGGGGCTCATCGGCGTCAACTGCAATCCCCTCTACACACCGCGCGAGCTGGAGCACCAGCTCAACGATTCCGGGGCCGAGGCCATCGTCATCCTCGAGAACTTCGCCAAGACCCTCGAGGAAGTCATCGGCCGCACCCGGGTGAAGACCGTCATCACCACGCAGGTCGGCGACATGCTCGGATTCCCGAAGTCGCTGATCGCGAACTTCGTGGTGAAGCGGGTGAAGAAGCTGGTGCCGCCCTTCATCCTGCCCGGGGCCGTTGCCTTCGGTGCTGCCGTCGCCGCCGGAAGCGCGCACCGGCTCGCGCCTCCGCCGCTGGCCCAGGAAGACATCGCCTTCCTGCAGTACACCGGCGGGACGACGGGCGTGTCCAAGGGCGCGATGCTCACGCACGGCAACATCATCGCCAACCTGCAGCAGGTTTCCGCCTGGGTAAGCACGGGGTTGGAGGAGGGTCGCGAGACGGTGATCGGCGCGCTCCCGCTCTACCATATCTTCGCGCTGACCGCCTCGCTTGCCTTCATGAAGATGGGCGCCAACAACGTGCTCATTCCGAACCCGCGCGACATGCCGGGTTTCGTGGCGGAACTGCGCAAGCACCGCTTTTCGGTGATTCCGGGGGTGAACACGCTGTTCAACGGCCTGCTGAACACACCGGGCTTCGCTCAGCTCGACTTCAGCCAGCTCAAGGTCGCCCTCGGTGGCGGGATGGCCGTGCAGCGAGCCGTGGCGGAGCGGTGGAAGGAGGTGACCCGGTCGCCGTTGCTGGAGGCATACGGCCTCACCGAGACATCGCCGGGCGCCTGCATCAATCCGCTGGTGCCGGACGCGACCTACAACGGCATGGCGGGACTGCCCCTGCCTTCCACCGTGGTGACGATCCGCGACGATGCGGGGACGATCCTGCCCATCGGGGAAACGGGGGAGATCTGCATCGCCGGGCCGCAGGTGATGAAGGGTTACTGGAACCGGCCCGACGAGACCGCCAAGGTCATGTTCCCCGACGGTGCCTTCCGTACCGGCGACATCGGCCTGATGGACGCTGCCGGCTTCGTGAAGATCGTCGACCGCAAGAAGGACATGATCCTCGTCTCCGGTTTCAACGTGTACCCCAACGAGATCGAGGACGTGGTCGCCATGATGCCGGGCGTCCAGGAAGTCTGTGCCGTTGCCGCGGCCGACGACAAGTCGGGCGAGGCGGTGCGCCTCGTCATCGTGCGGAAGGACCCCAACCTCACCCGGGAAGCCGTGCTCGAGCACTGCCGCAGGCAGCTCACCGGCTACAAGCTGCCCAGGATCGTCGAGTTCTGGAAGGAGCTGCCGAAGACCAACGTCGGCAAGATCCTGAGGCGCGAGGTCAAGAACTCGCCGGTGCAGGGCGCCTAGCGGTAGGCGCCAGGTCCGCGGCCAGTTCGGTGGCCATGCGGGCGGCGAATCCGTAGATGGAAAGCTGCGGGTTGGCGCCGATGCTGGTGGGGAAGATCGAGCCGTCGTGCACCGAGAGGTTGGCCAGGTGGTGGTGCCGGCCTCGCTCGTCGACCAGGGCGTGGCGGGCATCGGGGCCCATCGGGCATCCGCCCATCACGTGCGCGCTGACCACGCGCGCGTGCAGGGCCCGCATGGGCAGGGCCGCCAGCGTTGACTTCGCCTCCGTCCAGCTCGCGAGCGGCCGGGCATCCTCGTGCAATGCCATGACCGTCTTCGCCCCGGCGGCGAACTGGATCTCCGCCATCGTCAGGTAGGCGCGGCCGATCGCGTCCCAGAGCACTTCGCCGATCGGATAGTCCAGTTCCGGGGAGCCATCGGCGCGCAGGACCACCCGGCCTCCGCCCGAGCCGGGATGGAAGCCGTCGCGCAGCAGCGCGATGACGACCTGCAGGTTCGCGAATTCCTTCATCCATCGCGAGTGGTCGTTGCCGAAGCCGGGCAGGGTGATTCCCGCCAGGATGGGGTGCAGCGGCGGCGCTTCCAGCTTGTATCCCACCGGTCCGTCGACCGGCACCGTGTCCAGGAAGTGGTCCGAATAAATCGTCTGCGGTGCGCCTGCATGGCCATTGACGGGAGAGGACATCACTGCTGCCGAGACCACGGTCGGGTGCAGGAAGGTCCTGCGCCCGACGAGCGCCTGCGGGTCGGGCAGTGCGCTCCTCAGCAGCACCGCGGGGCTGCCGATCGCGCCGGCCGCGAGGACGAAGTGGCGTGCCGTGACGCTGATGCGCCAGGGACCGGGCAACGCCCCGGAACCGGCCACGCCACGCATTTCGGCGGAGCCGATCCGGTCGCCGTTCGCGACGAGCCTCTCGACCCGGGCGCGGTGCAGCAGGGTGGCGCCCCGGCCCAGCGCCCCGGGGATCGTCGTCACCAGCATCGACTGCTTGGCGTTGGTCGGGCAGCCCATGCCGCAATAGCCGAGGTTCCAGCAGCCTTTCACGTTGCGGCGAATGGCGGCCGAGGGAATGCCGAGGCTTTCGCATCCGCGCCTGAGAATGTCGTTGTTCTCGTTGGGGGCGACCGGCCAGGGCGCGATCGAGAGCCGCGCCTCCATGCGTTCGTACCACGGCGCAGTCCCGGCCTCGTCGGCCCGCTTCAGGCCATGCGCCGCCCGCCAGTGCGCGAGAGTAGCCGGCGGCGTGCGAAAGCTCGAAGTCCAGTTGACGGTGGTGGAGCCGCCGACGCTGCGTCCCTGCAGGATGGTGATCGCCTTGTCCCGGGTCTGGCGCCCGGCCGACTCCTGGTAGAGCTGGGGATAGGCCTCGCGCTCGCGCATGCGGAAGTCGCTCGAGGTGCGCAGCGGCCCCTCCTCGACGATCACCACGGCAAGCCCCGCTTGCGCGAGGATTTCCGCGGTCACTCCGCCGCCCGCGCCGCTGCCGACGATCACGACATCGGCCTCGAGGGACAGGTCGCGCTCCAGCGCTGCGGCGTCGATGACCTTCCAGCCGGCCGCGAGGCCTTCGCGGATGGGATCCGCGATCACACGGGCCTCCCGACGAGCTTCGGCGGACCGGTGTAGCCGATGCGTTCCCACGACTCGGGGTTGCCGTACCAGGCCGCGACGATGAGTTGCGTGAGCGCCTGGTAGCCCGCGCGCAGGAGGCCGAAGCGACTGGTGCGCCAGCGCTTCAGGAAGGCGGCCACTTCCTCACCCGTGGCCTCGGCCCACGAGGAGCGCACGCCGGCCACGATGAAGCGGCCGGCTGCAAGGCCGAGCAGCGAGAAGAGCTGGGCGATCTCCTCCTGCACGGCCGGAGCAAGACCGGCGATGGCGCGGTCGAACGCGGCAATGACGTCGCGAATCGCTTCGCGACGTGCCGGCTCGGTCATGGGGAGCGATCCCTCGAGAACCGCCGGAACGAGCGCCGCGACGATCTTCGCGGCGCGCTCGT
>CAZOIB010000242.1:0-1555 GCA_964579785.1 uncultured Lysobacter sp.
ACGGCGGCCACGATCCTCGCCGGCCTCCTCGGCTTCTTCATCCTCGAGAAGATGCTCCTCTGGCGCCACCACCACGGCGACGGCACGGAAGAAGCCGCGGCCGGAGGGCACGGCCACTCCCACGGGCACGACGGCGG
This sequence comes from uncultured Lysobacter sp., assembly GCA_964579785.1. Taxonomy (GTDB): domain Bacteria; phylum Pseudomonadota; class Gammaproteobacteria; order Burkholderiales; family Usitatibacteraceae; genus FEB-7. Next base: position 138 of record CAZOIB010000242.1, read on the forward strand.
ACGCTCCGGCTGGATGATCGTCATCGGCGACTCCTTCCACAACTTCACCGACGGCGTCATCATCGCCAGCGCCTTCCTCGCGGACGTGAAGCTCGGCATCTTCACGGCGGCAGCCATCGTCGCGCACGAGGTGCCGCAGGAGGTCGGCGATTTCCTGGTGCTCCTCCACTCGGGCTTCTCGAAGACGAAGGCGCTCCTGCTCAACGCCCTCTCGAGCCTCGCGGCGGTGGTCGGGGCGCTGCTCGGCTACTTCATGCTTTCCTCCGCCCAGGAGTGGGTGCCGCGGGTGCTCGCCATCGCCGCCGCGAGCATGATCTATGTCGCGGTCGCCGACCTCATCCCGGGGCTGCAGCGGCGCACCCGGCTCGGGGAATCGCTCACCCAGGTCGCGTTCATCGCGCTGGGCATCCTGACGATGTGGGGCGGGCACCTGCTCGTCGGGCAGGCGCATTAGGGAAATCCCGCGCGGGTTCCTTGACACCCCCCCGGCCGCCCCCCCAAAATAAGGGCGAAAATCCCTGAAATTCCAAAGGTTTGCGTCGCAACCCGGCGCATATTCCCATGCCCAAATCGCATACCCAGCATGCCGAGCGCATCGTCGGCCTGCTCGCCAAGTCGCACGAGAAGATCGCCTCCTCCCTGCACGCCGACAGTCCCACGCAGCACGTGATGTCGGGATTCGCCGACGCCTACCGCGCCTGGCTCGAGTCGGTATCGGCAAAGCCGCAGACGCTCATGGACCTGCAGGGGCGCTACATGCAGGAGCAGATGAACCTCTGGATGCACGCCTTCCAGCCCGACGGCCAGGAGGTGAAGGGCGGGCGCCCGGTCACGGACAAGCGCTTCAGCGCGCCGGAGTGGGGCGAGCATCCGCTCTTCCGCTACTTCCGCGACTCCTACCTGCTCACCTCGAAGATGATGTTGCAGGCGGTCGACGAGGCGGAGATGGACGCCGCGACCAAGCGGCGCATGCGCTTCTTCATGCGCCAGTACCTCGATGCCGCGGCGCCGTCGAACTACCTCGCCACGAATCCCGAGGCGCTCAAGGCCGCGCTGGAAAGCGGCGGCAAGTCGGTCGAGGAGGGCATGAAGAACCTCATGGCCGACATGGAACGCGGCAAGATATCCATGACCGACGAGGCGGCCTTCGAGGTCGGCAAGAACATCGCCGTGTCTTCCGGCGCGGTGGTCTACGAGAACGACCTGATCCAGCTCGTGCAGTACAGCCCCCTCACCGACAAGGTGCACGAGCGGCCGCTGGTGATGGTGCCGCCCTGCATCAACAAGTTCTACATCATGGACCTGCAGCCCGAGAACTCCCTCGTGCGCTACGCGGTGGAGCAGGGGCACACGGTGTTCATGGTTTCGTGGCGCAATGTGAAGCCGCCGCTCGACAAGCTCACCTGGGACGACTACGT
>CAZOIB010000243.1:0-2839 GCA_964579785.1 uncultured Lysobacter sp.
CCGGGCGCTGCGCGGTCATCAATTGGGCCTCCCGGAATGTGGGAAAGGCGCCCGAACCGTCTCAAACACACGATTCAAACGCCCGTTTGAAACTATCCTAGGGTGCGCAGCCGGCGGCTGTCAAATCCCCAGCGGTCCCGCTTGGGCTAACATTGCAGTGCCCGATGAAACACTCCCTTTCCCTCGCCGCCCTTTTCGCTGCGGGCCTGTTGGCACTCCCTTCGTCCGCAATCCTCACCCGCCCCGACCGGGACGATGCGGAGTACCGCGAACTCGCCACCCGCTACCCCGCTGCCGTCCCCCTGGGCGCGTCGGCCGGCACCGGCACGCTGATCGCTCCCCGCTGGGTACTCACTTCCGCGCGATCCGCCGGACCCTTGCGGTCGGCCAGGGCGATCCTGCAACTCGCCGGTCGCACGGTCGAGATCCAGGAAGTCTTTCTGCATCCCGACTGGCGGGTAGGCGAGGATGCGGACATCGCGCTCCTGTTCCTGCGCCAGCCGGTCGGCGGACTGGAGCCGGTAGCCACCTACCGCCAATCGGACGAGGCAGAGCAGACCGCCCGCGTCGTCGGCTACGGCGAAACCGGGCGCATCGGCTCGGCGGCGAGCCAGCGCCGGGCCGATGGCCAGGCGCGCGCCGCCATCAACACCGTGGACCGCGTGGCTCCCCGCACCTTCGGCATGCGCATCAAGGGCCCGGAGGACGCTTCCGACCTGCAGGGGGCGCTCGCGACCGGCGACGCCGGTGCGCCTGCGTTCTTCGAAAGCGGCGGCCGGACCTGGGTGGCCGGCGTGGCCTCCAGTCCCGGCGAGTGGGAAACGTACGTGCGCGTCTCCGCGTTCAACGCGTGGATCGAGGAAGTGATGTTCCGCGCCGCACTCCAGGAAGCGGCTCGCGAGGAAGAGACCCGCAAGCGCAAGGCGCCGCCATGAGCCCGGCCGACAAGCCCCACCCGCCGGAAGGGCAGGACAAGCTCCTCGCATCGGTCCGCGAGGCGTCCGCGCGGGCACTCGCGCACGCCGGGGCTTACGAAGTCGTGATGACGCTGGAAGAGGCCCGCTACGCCACGGGGATCGCCCGTCGCCTCGGCCGGCTGGAGGAGTCGGCAAAGGCGCTCTCCGCCGCGGGACTTGCGCACTACTTCCAGGCGGATCTGGTCGAGGCAGTCATCCGCTCGCTCGACGCCGCGCGGCGCAGCAACAACGAGACCGACCGGGCGCGGGCGTGGTCCGTGGTGACCCTCGCATTCCTCGGCGTGCAGGCGCGGGACGTGGCCGCGGTCGCGGCGCAGCGGGCGCTCGAGCTTGCCGTCAGGACGGGGGACGACGGGCTCGTCGCGCGCGCCCACTCGTGCATCGGCTTCGTCGCCTCCGAGGATGGCCGGCACGAGGAGGCGGTGCTCGCCCTCTACACGGCCACCAGGCTCACGCAGGGTTCGGACGATCGTGCGCTGTACATGAAGACGCTGTGCAACCTCGCGCGCGCACTGCGCGGCGGTGGCGATGCGCAGGCGCAGTCGGGCGACCCCGCTGCAGGCCGGCGATCGTGGCGACATTCGGCGCGACTCCTCGGCATCGCCTTGCAAGTGCCGGCACCCGAGGGCGACGTCATCATCGCCAAGGGCATTCTGGGGCAGACCTTGTTGCGGCTCGGCGCGGCGCCGCTCGCGGTCGGCACGCTGGAAGAAGCCGTCGCGATGCTCGGTCCGGACAGCGTGCCCTGGGTGGCAGCCGAAGCCCTCGTGAGTCTCGCCCAGGCGCAAATTGCGGCGGGGAACGCGACGGACGCCGCGGCAACGCTGGAACGGGCCGCGGCAATCTGCAAGGACCCGGGGGCGGCGCAGTCACGGGAATCCTGTCACCTGCTGAATGCCGAGTTGGCCGAACGGCTCGGCCGCAGGGACAAGGTCGGGGTGTTCCAGGCCTATGCGCGCACCGCGAAGCACCATCACGACAACGAGCTGGAGTCGGCTCGCCGCCAGGCGCTCACGCTCTGGCAGCGGTTCGAGGAAGGCGTGGCGCTACCCCAGACCTAGGCGCGCGCCAGCGCCTGGTCGAGGTCCCAGAGGATGTCGTCCAGGGTCTCGAGCCCCACCGAGAGGCGCACCATGTCCGGCGGCACGCCGGCCTTCACCTGGTCGGCTTCCGACAGCTGGCGATGCGTGGTCGATGCCGGGTGGATCACCAGCGATTTCGCGTCCCCGATGTTGGCGAGATGGCTCACGAACTGCAGCGCCTCGATGAACCTGACTCCCGCCGCGAATCCGCCCTTGATGCCGAACGACAGCAGCGCGCCCGCCCCCTTCGGCATGTAGCGCTTCGTGAGGGCGTGATAGGGGTTGTCGGCGAGGCCGGGGTAGTTGACCCAGGCGACCCTGGGGTGGTCGCGCAGGAAGTGCGCAACGCCCATCGTGTTGGCGCAGTGCCGGTCCATGCGCACCGGCAGCGTTTCCAGCCCCTGCAGCAGCAGCCACGCGTTGAACGGGGCGATGGCCGGGCCGAAGACGCGCAGGATCTCCATGCGCGCCTTCATCGTGTAGCCGAAGTCGCCGAAGGTCTCGAAGAAGCGCACGCCGTGGTAGCCGGCCGAAGGCTCCGTCATCGACGGGAAGCGGCCGTTGTCCCAGGGGAAGCGCCCGCTCTCCACCACCACGCCCCCCATCGTCGTGCCATGGCCGCCGATGAACTTGGTGGCCGAGTGCACGACGATGTCGGCGCCATGGTTCAGGGGCTGGCACAGGTAAGGAGAGGCTGCGGTATTGTCGACGACGAAGGGCACCCCGGCCTCGCGCGCGATCGCGCCGACCGCGGCGATGTCGACCATGTTGATGGCGGGA
>CAZOIB010000244.1:0-6521 GCA_964579785.1 uncultured Lysobacter sp.
CCCACCTGCCACGGCACCGGCAAGATGATTTCCGACCCCTGCCACTCCTGTGGCGGCGCCGGCCGGGTGAAGAAGCACAAGACGCTCTCCGTGAAGATCCCGGCGGGCATCGATGAAGGCGACCGCATTCGCCTGTCGGGCGAAGGCGAGGCGGGCATGAACGGCGGCCCCCCCGGCGACCTCTACGTGGTCATCCACCTCAAGGAGCATGCCGTCTTCCAGCGCGACGGCAACGACCTGCACTGCGAGATGCCGGTGAGCTTCACCACCGCGGCGCTGGGCGGCGAGATCGAGATCCCGACGCTCGAAGGCCAGGCCAAGGTGAAGATCGCCGCGGAGACGCAGACCGGGCAGGTGCTGCGCCTGCGCGGCAAGGGCATCAAGGGGGTGCGCGCGAGCCACCCGGGCGACCTGCTGTGCGAGATCGTCGTGGAGACGCCCGTGCGGCTCACGGACCGGCAGAAGGAACTGCTGCGCGAGCTGGAAGAGAGCACCGGACGCGACAGCGACCGGCACAGCCCGCGCGCGAAGTCGTTCATGGACCGCATGCGGGACTTCTTCGCCGGCTGAGCAGTCGCGCCGCCGGAACTGCCCGGCGCCCGGACGATCCCGCAGCCGCTACTTGCGGCGCCACTCCGTCCGGCCGCCCGGCTTGTCCTCGAGAACGATGCCGGCCGCCTCCAGTTCCTTGCGCAGCGCATCGGCGCGCGCGAAGTCCTTCGCCTGGCGGGCCGCGAGGCGCTCGGCGATCAATGCGTCGACATCGAACGTCACCCCGCCCTGCAGGAACGCTTCCGGGTCCTGCTGCAGGAAGCCGATCGTGGCGCCCAGCCCCCTGAGGAGCCCGGCGAGCTTCGGCTCGCGCGTGCGGTTCACCTCGCCACGCAGCTCGTGCAGGACCGCAAGCGCGACGGGCGTGTCGAAGTCGTCGTTCATCGCGTCGCGAAAGCGCGCCGCGAGCGGATGCGCCCAGTCGACGGGGCCTTGCGCGGGTGGCACCTCGCGCAGCGCGGTGTAGAACCCGCGCAGCGTGTTGCCCGCGTCTTCCAGGAGCTCCGTGGTATAGCTCACCTCGCTGCGGTAGTGGCCGCGCAGGAGAAAGAAACGCAGCTGCTCGCCGCCCTGCACGGGATCGAGGCTCGCGAGCACCTCGCGCGCCGTGAACACGTTGCCCAGCGACTTCGACATCTTCTCCTCGCCCATGTTGAGGAAGGCCGCGTGCATCCAGACGTTCACGAACGGCTGCGCGTTGGCGCCCTCGCTCTGCGCGATCTCGTTCTCGTGGTGCGGAAACTGCAGGTCCCAGCCGCCGCCGTGGATGTCGAACGTGGCGCCGAGCTCGCGGCCGGCCATGGCCGAGCATTCGATGTGCCAGCCGGGCCTGCCCGCGCCGAACACCGAGGGCCACGAAGGCTCGCCGGGCTTGGCGGCCTTCCACAGGACGAAGTCGAGGGGATCGTGCTTGGCGGCTTCCACCGCCACGCGCTCGCCGGAGCGCAGGTCGTCGAGATTCCTGCGCGACAGCTTGCCGTAGCCGGGAAAATCCCGCACCGAGAAGAAGACGTCGCCGTTCGCGCCGCGATAGGCGAGCCCCTTCTCCTCCAGCCTCGCGATGAGCTCCAGCATCGGGCCGACATAGCGCGTCGCGCGCGGCTCGCTGTCGGGAACGAGCAGGTTCAGTCGCGCGCAGTCCTCGACGAAGGCAGCCGCAGTCCGCTGCGCGAACGTGTCGATGTCCTCGCCAAGACTGCGCGCCCGTTCCATGATCTTGTCGTCGACGTCGGTGATGTTGCGGACATAGGTGACGGCGTAGCCGCTGGCCCGCAGCCACCGCACGACCAGGTCGAAGACGGAGAAGGTGCGCGCATTGCCGATGTGGATGAAGTCGTACACGGTCGGCCCGCAGACGTAGATGCCGACCTTGCCGGGGACGAGCGGGACGAAATCTTCCTTCCTGCGGGTGAGCGTGTTGTAGATCGCGAGCGGGGGCATGGGAATGGCGGGCCGCGGGGCCCGAGGATCGTTTGACGGCTAGCGGAAGGCAGGCAGGCGGCCCGCCGGCAGTTTCAGGACGTGGGGGAGGAACGACATCCGAAGGAAACTGCCGAAGCGCTGGGAACGCTCCAGAATGCTGCTCGCGCCCTGCCCTGCGACTGCCCGGCGAGGGAGCACCCGATTGTGAAGCCCGGCCAAGGTTGGTAGAATGCGTTTCTCATTAAATTCAATAAATTATAACACGATGCTTGCACCTTACTGGCGCCTTCCCGCCGCCATTACCGCGTTGGCCCTGGCCTGCGTTGGCAGCGCGTTTGCCGCTCCCGCCGACGACCTGCGCGAAGCGCAGAAACTCTACAGCCAGGGCAAGGTGCAGCCGGCCATGGAGAAGGTCGACGTCTACCTGAAGGCGCAGCCGCGCGAGCCGCAGGGCCGGTTCCTCAAGGGCCTGCTCCTCACCGAGCAGAAGAAGAACGCCGAGGCGATCATCGTTTTCACCGGGCTCACCGAGGACTACCCGGAACTGCCCGAGCCCTACAACAATCTCGCGGTGCTCTACGCCTCGCAGGGCAATTACGACAAGGCGAAGTCGGCGCTCGAGCTCGCCATCCACACGCACCCGAGCTATGCCACGGCCCACGAGAACCTGGGCGACATCTACGCGCAGCTCGCCAGCCGCGCCTACGATCGCGCGCTGCAGCTGGACAAGAACAACACCACGGCGCAGGTGAAGCTCGCGCTGGTGAAGGAACTGTTCGTCGCGCCCAAGACGGGCACGTCCGCCCGCCCGGAGGCGACCAAGACGGCCAAGGCGGAACCGGTCAAGGCGGAACCTGCCAAGGTCGAAGCGGCGAAGAAAGCGGAGCCTGCCAAGCCGGAACCGGCCAAGGCCGCGCCTGCCGCAACCAGGCCGGCGGCCGCCACGGATGACAAGGGCGCCGTGAAGTCGGCAGTCGAGTCCTGGGCCAGCGCCTGGAGCGCGAAGGACATGAAGTCGTACCTCGCCGCCTACGCGCCCGATTTCGAGACTCCGGGCGGCGAGTCCCGCGCCGCGTGGGAAAAGCAGAGAACCGAGCGCATCACCGGCGCGAAGACGATCCAGGTCACCGTCACGATGCAGTCGATCACCGTCGAAGGCAACGAAGCGACGGCCGTCTTCCGGCAGTCCTACCGGTCGGACAAGCTCAAGTCCGACGGCGTGAAGACACTCAAGCTGGTCAAGTCCGGCGGCGCATGGCTCATCAAGCAGGAACGCGTGCGCGGGTGAGGGGGCGAGCGCAAGCCTCACCTGCCAGCCGCAGCCTGAAGCGGGCGGCCCCCGCGGTTCTTCTCGCGCTGGTCCTCTCCGGCGCCGCAGTCGCGGACGACGTGGCGCCGGAAAGCTCGCTCCCCGCCTTCGCGAACGAGGTCGAGGCCTCGCTCGTGCGCGCCATCGTCGGGCTGCGCGAGAGCGGCCTGCGCCAGGCCATCGGCGAGATCGAAGGCGCCATCACCCGCACGCCGAATTTCCGCCTCGGCCACCTCATCAAGGGCGACCTCCTCATGGCGCGCGCCGGCAACCCGGTGGCGCTCGGCACGATGACGGCTTCCTCCAGCGCGAGCCTCGTGCCGCTGCAGGAAGAGGCAAGGGCGCGCCTGCAGCATTATCTCGACGCGCCCCCGCGCGACCACCTGCCCATCCCGGTGATGCAACTGAGCGCCGACCAGGCACACGTGATCCTCGTCGACACCGCCCGCGCGCGGCTGTTCGTCTTCGCCAACCGTGACGGAACGCCGCGGCTGGTCACCGACTTCTACGTGAGCGTCGGCAAGAACGGCGTCGAGAAGCGCCGCCAGGGCGACCAGAAGACGCCGCTCGGCGTCTACACGATCATCTCCGCGAAGAACAATCTTCCCGATCTCTACGGGCCCGGCGCCTTTCCGATCAGCTACCCCAACGAGTGGGACCGGGTGCTCGGGCGCAACGGGCACGGCATCTGGCTGCACGGCACGCCCTCGGAAACCTACAGCCGCCCGCCGCGCGCGACGGATGGTTGCGTCGCCCTCACCAACGAGGACCTGCGCCGCCTCTCCCGCTACGTCGACGTGGGCAGGACGCCGGTCGTGATCACCGCGGACGTGGAATGGGTCCCGCCCGAACGCTGGGATGCCACGCGCAAGGAATTCCTCGCCGCCTTCGAGCAATGGCGGGCGGACTGGGAGAGCCTCGATACCGGCCGCTACCTGGCGCATTACGCCGCGAGCTTCCGCTCCGAAGGGAAGGACTTCGCGTCCTGGAGCGCCCGCAAGCGCAAGGTGAACTCGGGCAAGTCCTGGGTGAAGGTCGGCGTGTCCGGCCTGAGCGTGCTCGGACACCCCGGAGCCGACGAGCAGGTCGTCGTCACCTTCGCGCAGGACTACCGCTCCTCGAACCTCGCCAACCGCACCGTGAAACGCCAGTACTGGTCCCGCGAAAAGGGGCGCTGGCGCATCATTTTCGAAACCGTCGTCTAGCCACCCACCAACACATGATCAACATGAATCCCGAACGCCGGTTCGTTGCCGCTGCCACCCTCCTCGCCATTGCCGGCATGCCGGCACTGTCCCTGGCGCAGTCGAAGGTGCAGCCGGACACAGCCAAGGCCCAGACCTGTCAAGCCAACATGAAAGGACCCGCACCAATGAAAGTGAAGCTCACCACCTCGATGGGCGCCATCACCATCGAGCTGAACAAGGAAAAGGCCCCCATTTCGACGGAGAACTTCGTGAAGTACGTGGAGTCCGGCCACTACAGCGGCACGATCTTCCACCGCGTGATCGACGGCTTCATGGTCCAGGGCGGCGGCTTCACGAAGGACATGCAGCAGAAGCCCACTCTCGCGCCCATCAAGAACGAGGCGTCCAACGGGCTGAAGAACGAGACCTACACCCTGGCGATGGCACGCACCGGGGTGCGCGACTCGGCCACGGCACAGTTCTTCATCAACGTGAAGGCGAACGACTTCCTCAACTACCGCGACGAGACGCCGCAGGGCTGGGGCTACGCGGTCTTCGGCAAGGTCGTCGAAGGCATGGACATCGTCGACAAGATCCGCAAGGTGCCCACCGGCAATTCCGGCATGCACCAGAACGTGCCGCTCGAGCCGGTGACCATCGACAAGGCCGAGTGCGTCTGAAGCCGCTGGCGCGAACCCTCTTCATCGCCGACCTGCACCTCGCCGAGGAGCGGCCGCAGACCACCGCGCGCTTCGCGCGTTTCCTGCGCGAGGCGGTGCCCGGGGCCGACGCGCTCTACATCCTCGGCGACCTGTTCGAGTACTGGCCCGGCGACGACGGCATGTCGCTCGAGCTCCCGGCGCAGGTCGTCGGGCTCCTGCGCCCGGCCGCCCGCGCCGCCCCCACCTTCTTCATGCACGGCAACCGCGACTTCATGGTGGCCGCCGCGTTCTGCGCCGAAACGGGCATCCGCCTGATCCCCGACCCAACCGTGATCGATCTGTACGGGGAGCGCACGCTCCTCATGCACGGGGACACCCTGTGCACCGGGGACCGCGCCTACCTCGCGTTCCGCGCCCAGGTGCGCAATCCCGCGTGGCAGGCGGCCGCCCTCGCCAGCTCGCTCGCGGAGCGGGTTGCCATGGCGCAGGCCATGCGCAGGCAAAGCGAAGGCGAAAAGGGAGGCAAGGTCGAGGAGATCATGGACGTCGCCCAGGACGCGGTGGAAGGCGCATTCGTCGCCGCCGGGTGCCGCCAGCTGATTCACGGCCATACGCACCGCCCGGGGCGCCACGAACACGCGGCGGGCGGCCGTTCCTGCCAGCGCTGGGTGCTGCCGGACTGGTATGGTTCCGGCGGCTACCTGGAGGCCTCGACCGCGGGAATCCGCGCCGTTCCCCTCGACTGAGCGGGTGGCGCGGGCGCCGCGCCCGCCCTCAGGGCTCGTCCAGGCGCAATGTCAGGCACTTGGCCGAGCCTCCCGCCTTCATGAACTCCGAAAGCGGCGACTGGATCACCGCGAAGCCGCGTCCCCCAAGCGCATCGACCAGCGCCTCGGAAGCGCGGTTCACGACGATGCGGCGGCCTGCCGCCACCGCATTGCAGGCGAACGCGAGCGCATCCTCCTCGCCGGCCGCGATCCGCCGCTCCTCCGGCACCAGGCGCTCGATGATCGCCCGCGAGTCGCCGTCGAACGCGGCCGGGTAATAGAGCAAGTTCCCCCCGTCGAGGGGGCAGAAGCACGTGTCGAGGTGATAGAAGCGCTCGTCCGTGAGCCTGAGCGCCACCACCTCGATCCCGAACTGTCCGGCGATGACTTCCTGCGCGGCAATGACCGAGCGATGCCCGTGCGCGAACCACAGTCGTTTCGCGCCGCGGTCGAGAAGCGCGTCACCCGCCCCCTCGAAGGGAATGTCGCGCGGCATGAGCGACACCGTGTAGCCGCGGTCGAGGAACCAGTCGGCAAAATAGGGTTCCTCGTACTGCCTCTCCGGATAGCGGAAGCGCGAGACGAGGAAGCGCCGCCCGCTCACGAGGCCGGCATTGGCGGT
>CAZOIB010000245.1:0-4527 GCA_964579785.1 uncultured Lysobacter sp.
ACCGATGCGGAGCTGCAGCCGCTCGCGGTGGCCAAGCTCCTCAAGGCCGTGGTGGCGAAAGAGTCGCCGCAGCTCGTCATCGCCGGCAAGCAGGCGATCGACGACGACGCCAACCAGGTCGGGCAGATGCTCGCGGCGCTCCTGGACTGGGCGCAGGTCACGTTCGCTTCCAAGGTCGTTGCCGCCGGCGGCAAGCTGACGGTCACGCGCGAGATCGACGGCGGACTGGAGACGCTGGAAGTCGCGCTTCCCGCCGTGCTCACGGCCGACCTGCGCCTGAACACGCCGCGCTACGCGACGCTGCCCAACATCATGAAGGCGAAGAAGAAGCCCCTGGATACCGTGAAGCCCGCCGACCTCGGCGTCGACGTGGCGCCGCGCCTGATGACGCTCAAGGTGGTCGAGCCGCCGAAGCGCAAGGGTGGCGTGATGGTGAAGGACGTGGCCGAGCTGGTCGCGAAGCTGAAAACAGAAGCGAAGGTGATCTAGACATGACCGCACTCGTCATTGCCGAACACGACGGCACGAAGTTGAAGCCCGGCACGTCCAACGCCGTCACGGCCGCCGCGAAGATGGGCGGCGAGGTGCACGTGCTGGTGGCGGGACAGGGGTGCGCGGCCGCCGCTGGCGAAGCCGCGAAGCTGGCGGGCGTGGCCAAGGTGCTGCTTGCCGAGGCGGCCCACTACGCGGACGCGCTGCCGGAAAACCTTGCCGCGCTGGTGACGCCGCTCGCGAAAAATTACACCCACGTCGTGGCTGCCGCTACGGCGGTGGGAAAGAACTTCATGCCGCGCGTGGCCGCACTGCTGGATGTCGCGCAGGTATCCGAGATCGTCGCCGTGGAGGCGCCCGACACCTTCGTGCGTCCCATCTATGCCGGCAATGCCTTTGCCACGGTCCAGTCGGCCGATGCGATCAAGGTCGTCACCGTGCGCGCCACGGGCTTCGACGAGGCGGCGGCAACCGGCTCGGCAGCGCTGGAAGCCATCCCCGCAGGCCCGGACACTGCGAAGTCGAAGCTGGTCGGGCAGGAACTGACGAAGTCCGCGCGCCCCGAACTGGTGGCCGCCCGGCGCGTCATCTCCGGCGGGCGCGGGCTGGGCAGCGCGGAGAGCTTCAAGCTGGTCGAGGCGCTCGCCGACAAGCTGGGCGCCGCCATCGGCGCCTCGCGCGCGGCAGTCGACTCCGGCTTCGTCCCCAACGACTACCAGGTCGGGCAGACGGGCAAGATCGTCGCTCCCGAGCTCTACATCGCCGTGGGCATCTCGGGCGCCATCCAGCACCTGGCCGGGATGAAGGACAGCAAGGTGATCGTGGCCATCAACAAGGATCCCGAGGCCCCGATCTTCCAGGTGGCCGATTACGGGCTGGTCGGTGACCTGTTCCAGATCCTGCCGGAACTCACCGCGCAGATCTGAACGAAGCCGCGCGCCGGGCCTGCCGAAACCCATTAGGAGAATCTCGTGGCCGAATATGCCGCTCCCGTGAAGGACATGCAGTTCGTGCTGAAGCACGTGGTCGGGCTCGACCAGGTGAACACCCTGCCGGGATGCGAGGAAGTCACCGAAGACGTGGTCGATGCCATCCTCGAGGAGGCCGCGAAGTTCGCCGGCGAAGTGCTCTCGCCGCTCAATGCCATCGGGGACCGGACGGGTGCCATCCTCAAGGACGGCGTGGTGACCACTGCGCCCGGCTTCAAGGATGCCTACTGGCAGTTCGTCAACGGCGGCTGGGGCAACGTCGTTTCCCCGCCGGAGTACGGTGGCCAGGGGCTTCCCGGGCTCCTCTCCACGCCGGTGGAGGAAATGTGGGGCTCGGCCAACATCGCCTTCAAGCTCTGCCCGATGCTCACCCTGGGCGCGGTCGAGGCGCTGCACCGCAATGCGTCCGAAGAGCTCAAGCAACGCTTCCTGCCCGACATGGTGTCGGGCAAGTGGACCGGCACCATGAACCTGACCGAGCCGCAGGCCGGCAGCGACCTCTCGCTGGTGCGCACCAAGGCCACGCCGCAGGCGGATGGGACTTACCGCATCAATGGCCAGAAGATCTTCATCACCTACGGCGATCAGGACTACACGGAAAACATCGTGCACACGGTGCTCGCCCGCATCGACGGCGCGCCCGAGGGCGTGAAGGGAATCTCGCTCTTCGTGGTGCCCAAGTTCCTGGTGAAGGCGGATGGGTCGCCGGGCGAGAGAAACGGCGTGAAGTGCGTCTCGCTGGAGCACAAGATGGGCATCCACGCGAGCCCGACGGCGGTGATGGCCTACGAGGACGCCGCGGGCTACCTCGTGGGCGAGGCCAACCGCGGCCTCGAGTACATGTTCGTGATGATGAACGCCGCGCGCTTCGGCGTGGGGCTCGAGGGCGTGTCGATGTGCGAGCGCGCCTACCAGCGGGCGCGCGACTGGGCGCGGGAGCGGCTGCAGGGCCGCCCGATCGGCGTGGCCAATGCCGCGAAGACCGCGCCCATCATCCAGCACCCGGACGTGAAGCGCATGCTCCTCACGATGAAGTCGTGCACCGAGGCGGCGCGGGCGCTGGCCTACCAGGTCGCGGCTTTCCACGACCGCGCACGCCACCATGGCGACGAGGCCGAGCGCCGCCGTTGCCAGGCGCTGGTCGACCTCCTGATCCCCGTGGTGAAGGGCTGGTCCACCGAGACTGCCATCGACGTCGCGTCCCTCGGCGTGCAGGTGCACGGGGGCATGGGCTTCATCGAGGAGACGGGTGCGGCCCAGCATCTTCGCGACGCGCGGATCTCCACGATCTACGAAGGCACCACCGGCATCCAGGCGAACGATCTCGTCGGCCGCAAGGTCGGTCGCGAGGCGGGCGCCACCATGAAGGCCCTCGTCGCGGAAATGCGCCGTTTCTGCGCGGGGCTCGCCGGCGCGGATGACGCGACGCTGCGGGCGATCGCCAGCCGGATGGCGCGTGCCCTCGAGAGCCTCGAGCGGGCGACGGACTGGATCGTCGCGGTGCACGCCACCGATCCCGGCGCCGTGGCTGCCGGCTCGGTGTATTACCTCAAGCTCACGGGCCTGACGGTCGGCGGGTGGATGCTGGCGCGCTCGGCTGCCGTGGCCACGGCGCAGCTGGCTGCGGGGCAGGGCGAGGCGGACTTCCTCGAGGCCAAGCGGACCACGGCGCGTTTCTATGCCGACCATCTCCTGCCGCAGGTCGATGGACTGGCGGAAGTGATCGTGTCCGGCGGTGCCGCCGTGACGGCAGCGGAAGAAGCCATTTTCTGAACCGCTGCGCCGGTGTCCTGTCCCGGGTCCCCGGGGCCCCGCCGGGGCGGCTTACGTCGCCGCGATCTCGGGCACCGGCGTTCCGGTCGCCACTTCGTGGAAATAGCAGGCGTGCGATCCGCCATGCGTCTGTGCCAGGATCACGGCCGGCTGCAGCGCGCGGTCCGCATCGGCGAGTATTCCCGCCTTGCCGGAACCGAAGCGATATTCGGCCGCGCCGATGCCCACCGAAAGCGTGATCTCCTTTCCGGCCGCGATTTCGCAGGGGCTGGCGGCGAAGGCATGCAGGATGCGTTCCGTCACGATCCTGGGCGCGCGGCTGCGGTGCAGTCCGAGCACGAACGTGTCCAGGGTCCAGCGTGAGAGCCAGTCGCCGCGACGCGTGTTCAACTGCAGGATCGAGGCCGCGTGCATGATGCAGGCGTCCCCCGCGCTGTGCCCGTTGGCGGCGATGACGGGATCGAGCCCGTTCAGGAACACGAGGGCGAACTGGAATGTCTCGAGATCGCGTTCGGCGCGCGCGATCTCCTCCATCAGGCGCTTCTCGCCGGCACGGCGGTTGTAGAGTCCGGTGAGGTCGTCCGCATCCGACGTGAGTTCGAGGCGGTTGATCGTCGCGTTCAGCTGCGTGAGGGTGTACTGCGTTCCCTCCATGAGGAGGCCGGCCTCGTCGGGAAAGTGCACCGGCAGGTCCGGCAGGGTGCGGCTCTCGAGATAGGCGCGCAGGGCCTCGGCCGTGAGGTCGATGGGCGCCAGGATCTCGCGCAGCAGCCAGAGGGTCCCGAGAAAGCTCATCACGGAGGCGAGGACGAGTGCCGCCAGGAGCGGGTACATCCGCGCCCAGTCGGCGCTTGCCGCCAGCAGGTAGACGATGAAGACCACCAGCGGCACCTGCGCGCCCACGAACGCCGCGACGGCGAACTTGCGCGCGTAGCTCGTGCGCAGCGCCGGAATCTCGTTCAGGCGGCGGTAGATGCCCATGCGCCAGCTCACGGTCGACCCCGGCGGGATCCTGCTCGGCATTGCGGTGCTCCTTGGTGACGTGGCCCTATTCTGGGCGTGTTTCCGGGGGAAGCGTCAACCCCCGATCGTGTTGCGCAGGATGCCGATCCCCTCGATCTCGGACTCCAGCAGGTCTCCCGCCTTCAGGAACTCCGGCGGGTTGCGCGCGTAGCCGACCCCTTCGGGCGTGCCGGTGGACAGGATGTCGCCGGGCTCCAGCGTCTGGCCCAGCGACAGGTCGTGGATGAGGCGCGGCAGCTTGAAGTAGAGG
>CAZOIB010000246.1:0-6866 GCA_964579785.1 uncultured Lysobacter sp.
TGTCGGGAAGGCCGACGAGGGCGAGGAGCTCGGCCACGCGCGCTTCGCGCTGCGCTCTCGGCATGCGCCGGTTCACCAGCCCGTAGGCGACGTTCTCCGTCACCGTCAGGTTGGGAAACAGCGCGTAGGACTGGAAGACGATGCCGTAGTCGCGCCGCATCGGCGGCAGCAGCGAAATGTCGCGGCCGGCCTGCACGATCCTTCCGGCGCTCTGCACCTCGAGCCCGGCGATGATGCGCAGGAGCGTCGTCTTGCCGCATCCCGAGGGTCCGAGGAAGCAGATCAACTCGCCCGGGCGCACGGCGAGGCTCACGTCCTTCAGCGCGACGAAGCCGCCGAACTCCTTGCGGATGTGCTCGAGGACGAGGAAGTCGGGGGCCGTGGCGGACACGGGCGGGAGAGGCAAATGAAAGGGCCGGACGGCGCGCTGCACGCCTCCGTCCGGCCCGGGTGCTTCAGCCTGCGGTCACTTCTTCGGCTCGGACTTCGTGTCGTAGCGCTTCTGCCATTCGGCGAGGATCTTCTCGCGGTTCTTCGCGGCGTACGCGAAGTTGTTCTTGATGAGCTTCTTCTCGAGGTCGCCAGGCAGGTGCGGCAACGCCGGCTTCACGTCGGGGTGCGCGACGATCGCGAAGTTCTTCGCGTAGGCCTCGTTCGCCTCCTTGGTGGCGACCCAGTCCATCAGCTTCTTCGCGGCGTCCATCTTCTTCGAGTTCTTCACGATGCCGGAGGCCTCGATGTCCCAGCCCAGGCCCTCCTTCGGGAACACCAGTTCGACGGGGGCCCCCTTCGCCTTCACGTCGTTGCCGCGGAAGTCGAAGGAGATGCCCACCACGAACTCGCCCGCGCCCGACTGCCGGCAGGGCTTGGAGCCCGAGTGGGTGTACTGGGCGATGTTCTCGTGCAGCTTGTCCATGTAGGCCCAGCCGCCCTTCTCGCCCATCGTCTGCAGCCAGCCCGAGACGCTCAGGAACCCGGTGCCGCTGGAGGCCGGGTTGGGCATCGTGATCTGGCCCTTGTAGACGGGCTTGGTCAGGTCGGCCCAGCTCTCCGGCTTCGGGATGTTCCTCTTCTTGCCCTCGACGGTGTTGTAGCAGACCGTGGCGGCGTAGACGTCCTGGCCCACCCAGGCCGGGGGCTTGCCGCTGTCGTTGAAGGTGGCCTTGAGCTTCTCGTAGCCCTTGGGTGCGTAGGGCGCGAGCAGGCCCTCGGCCTTGAAGACTTCCATCGAGGAGGCCGAGACGCCGAGGATCACGTCGGCCTGCGGGTTGGCCTTCTCCGCGAGCACCTTCGCCGTGATGACGCCGGTGGAGTCGCGCACGAACTTGAGGTCGATGTTCGGGTTGGTCTTCTGGAACGACTCGGTGTAGGCCTTCAGCTGGTCGGTCTCGAGCGCGGTGTAGACGAGCAGCTCGGTCTTCTGCGCCCAGCCGCTGCCTGCGGCAAGAGTTGCGACGGCAAGGGCGGTCGTGCGGAGTGCGTGGCGCATGGAGTTCTCCTGTGGAATGAGGGCGCGGGCGGATGGGTGGATGGGGGCAGCCCGGCGCGCGAAGTGCCGATTATCCCCGTATTGCGGTGCCGTGCAACGGTCACGGCGCGGCACCGGCGGAGCCCCTGCCGGGGAGCACGGAGCCGTCCACTGCGCCGGCCGCCAGCCCGAGGTGCGCGAGGATGGTCGGCGCCAGGTCGATGAGGCTCGCCGGCGCGGCGATCGTGCGCCGGCCGTAGCCGCCGCCGCGCAGCGCGAGGAAGGGGCGCTGCTCGTAGGGACCGAGGCCGCCGTGCTGGCCGTGGCCCGGCGTCAACTCCCCGCCGAAGGCATTCTCGGCCACGTCGCTGCGGCCGCGCACGCCGAAGGCGTTGGGCTCGTCGTCGCCGGCGAGGTTCACGGCGATGGCGAGGGTGGCGTGGCTGGGCAGGCCCAGGCCGGCCAGCGCTTCGCCCGCGACCACGCGGCCGGCGAAATCCTGCGCCTCGAGCCAGCGCACGAGCGCCGGCAGGCGCGCCCTCGCCGCGCCGGCGACGTGGATGATGACGGCCGTCCCCTGCGGCGCCACGACGACGTCGCGCGAATCCGGTGCCGCCTTGAATCCCGCCGCGACCAGCCGCGCATCGACGTCGATCCGGCGGCGGATCGTCTGCATGCCGTGGTCGGAGCAGACCGCGAAGAGGATGCGCTCCCCCGTCGGGTCGAGGCGCTCGACGCGCGCGAGGACGCTCGCCACGTTGCGATCGGCCGCGCCGATGGCATCACGATGCTCCGGCGAGCCCAGGGGCGCGTGGTGCCCGGTGTGGTCCGGCTCGGACAGCCAGAGCACCGCCAGCGGCGGCCGGCGGGCGTCGAGCACCTCGTCGCAGAAGCGCTGCGTCATGGCGCGATCGCCCTCGGCGCCGATCGCGATCGCGAGCCCGTCCCCGAGCGGCGCGCGCCCCGGCCCGAACGAGCCCGCGCGGTGGTAGACGTAGCCGGCGCCCTCCGGGTCCAGGACGTAGGCGGCGCCGGGAGAGACGTTGGACATCGCGACCGCGGGCCCCAGGGACGCCACGCGCTCGTGCAGCGTGGGGCGGCCCAGCGCCCGGCCCGTCGCGCGGCGCAGGCGGTCGAGGAAATCGGGCTTCCCCACCGAAAGGCAGGCGAGCCCCTGCCCCTCGTCGAGCACCATGGTGTTGCCGAGCAGCCCGTGCGCCGCCGGCCGGCAGCCGGTGGCGATGGATGCGGCGCTGGTGCGCGTGGTCGACGGGAACACGCCGCGGAAGTCCGTGTAGTGCGTCCCCTCCGCGGCGAGGCGCGCGAGGGTGGGCGCCGTCTCGCGGTCCACGAGGTCGGCGCGCAGGCTGTCGCAGACCACCAGCACCGCCATGCGGGCCGCGCTCATGGCGCGTAGGTGTAGCGGTCGCCGTCCTTCACCAGCGTACGGCGGTCGAGGTAGTCGTGGAAGTGCACCGTCACCTGCTCGTCCTCCACGAAGGCCACGGCGTAGGCCGGGGGCTCGTGGCTCTTCGGCACGTGCGTCGCGGTGACGAAGTCGAACGGCACCTGGTGGTTCAGGCCGCGCATCGTCGAGACGGGAATGCGGCGCCAGCTCCCGCACACCGGCCGGTGCACGTGGCCGTAGAACAGGTGGCGGATGTTGTCGCGCCCCGCGACGAGCTGCGCGAAGCGCTCCGGCTCGACGAGCGAGATGCGGTCCAGACAGGGGATGCGGATCGGGAACGGCGGATGGTGCATGAAGAGGTACACGGGCCGGCCCGCCGCCTCGTCCAGGCGGCGCGTGAGCCAGGCGGCGCGGGCGTCGCAGTAGCGCCCGCCGTTGACCCCCTCGTCGAGCGTGTCGAGGAAGAGGAAGTCGCCCTCGGGCAACCGCAGCGCCGACTGCACGAAGCCGACCTCGTCGCGGGGCACCTCGGGGAACACCGCCGCGAAGGGCGCGCGCGCGTCGTGATTGCCGACCAGCAGGTGCCAGGGCATGGGCAGGCGCTCGAGCTGCGTGCGCAGCCCCCGGTAGGCCGCCTCCTCGCCCTTGTGCGCAAGGTCGCCGGTGATGACGCAGAAGCGTGCGTCGGCGTGGTTCGCCACGACGTCGTCGATGCACAGGCGCAGGCGCTCGTAGGGATCGAGCTCGTAGAGCAGCACGCCGGGCGCGACGAGATGGGTGTCGGTGATGTGGATGATCTTCATGGCGGGTCAGGTGGCTGCGGCAAGCAGGCCGGGGGTATCGGGAAGGTTGGCGTAGCCGCGGCTGGCCGCGGCGATCAGCAGGCGGGTGTAGTCGTCGGCGGGCCGGTGAAACACGGCCTGCGTGGCGCCCGCCTCGCGCACCGTGCCGTCGCGCAGCACGACGACGCGGCCGGCGACCTGGCCGATCACGCCGAGGTCGTGGCTGATGAAGAGGCACGCCGCCCCCGTCTTCTCCTGCAGCGACTTGAGGAGGGCGAGGACCTGCGCCTGCACCGAGACGTCGATGGCGGAGGTGATTTCGTCGCAGATGATGAGATCCGGCGCGGCCGCGAACGCGCGCGCGATCGCGACGCGCTGCTGCTGCCCGCCCGAGAGCTGCCGCGGGTAGCAGTCGAGGAAGCCGGGGTCGAGCTGCAGCTGCTCGAGGAGTTCGACCGAGCGCCGGCGCGCCTTGGCGCCGGTGAGGCCGTGGAAGAGCGCCAGCGGGCGCGCGAGGATGGCGTCGATGCGCTGGCGCGGATTGAGCGAGGACAGGGGGTCCTGGAAGATGATCTGGATGCGCCGGCGCATCTCCGCCGTGCGCTCGCCCGCGAGCGCCGGCAGCGGCTTGCCGTCGAAGCGCAGCGTGCCGGCCGTCGGCGCGAGGAGCCCCGCGATGACGGCGGCGGCCGTGCTCTTGCCGCTGCCCGACTCGCCCACGAGACCGAGCGTCTCCCCCGGGTGGATCGCGAAGGACACGTCGGCGAGCGCATCGGGCTCGCCACGCGCCTGCCGGCTCCACGGCCAGAGCCGTCGCGTGGCATAGCGGTAGCCCAGGCCGCTCACGCTGAGCAGCGGCTCGCGGGATGCGGGCTGCGCCGGCAGGCCGGGATCGCGGTCGATCCGCGGCACGGCGGCGATGAGGCGGCGCGTGTAGTCCTGCGTCGGCGTGCGGTAGACCTTCGCCGTGGGACCCTCCTCGACCACGCGGCCCTCGAGCATCACGAGGACCCGGTCGCACATCTCCGAGATGACGTTGAGGTCGTGGCTCACGTACACGAGCGTGGCCCGGTAGCGCTCGCGCAGGCGCTGCACCAGCTCCAGCACCTGGGCCTCGGTGGTCTTGTCCAGCGCGGTCGTGGGCTCGTCGAGCACGACCAGGCGCGGGTTGCCGGCGAGCGCCGCCGAGATCACGACGCGCTGCCGCTGGCCGCCGGAGAGCTCGTGCGGATAGCGCCCGTAGAGGCGCGCCGGATCCGGCAGGTTCACCGCCTCGAAGAGCTCGAGCGTCGCTGCGCGCGCTTCCCGGGCGTCGCAGCCACGGTGCAGCTGCACCGCCTCCGCCACCTGGCTGCCGACGCGCAGGTGCGGCGTGAGCGAGGCGAGCGGGTTCTGCGGGACGAAGGCGACGCGCCCGCCGCGCAGGCGCTGCACGGCCGCGCCGTCGAGCGCGAGCACGTCCTCGCCACCGAGCCGGATCTCCCCGGAGGTGATGACGCCGCCTGGCCGGCAGTAGCCGAGCAGCGTGCGCGCGAGCGTCGACTTCCCCGACCCGCTCTCGCCCACCACGCCCAGGCTCCCGCCTTCGGCGAGATCGAAGGCGGCGTCGATCACCGCGGGCCCGAGCCTGCCGTCGGGCCGCCGGTAGGCGACGTTCAAGCCGCGCACCTCGAGGAAGCTCATGTGCCCCCGACGTGGCCGCGCGCGGCGTCCATGCCCAGCGCGTTGGCGAGCGCCTCGGCGCCGAAATTGAGGCCGATGACGAGCGTGCTGATGAAGACGGCCGGGAAGAGCACGAGCCACGGCGCGAAGGCGAGCTGTCCCACGCCTTCCGAGACCATGAGCCCCCAGTCGGGCGTGGGCGGCGACAGTCCCAGCCCCAGGTACGACATCGTCGACAGGAGCAGGACCGCATGCGACATGCGGATGGCGAACTCCACGTACACCACGTCGAGCGTGTTGGGCAGGATCTCGCGCGCGATGACCGAGGCGGCGCTCTCGCCGCGCAGCTGCGCCGCCTTCACGTAGCCCAGGTTCACCTGCGTGAGCGCCTGCGCGCGCACGATGCGGATCACGCCCGGGAAGTAGACCAGGCCGATCAGCGTGACCAGCACCACGAGCGACTCCCCGAAGCCGGTGATGAAGAGCGAGACGAAGAGGATGCCCGGGAGCGCCAGCTTGATGTCGCACACGCGCATGAGGACGTCGTCGAGCATGCCGCCGAAATAGGCCGCGGCCACGCCGAGGAGGCTGCCCACGACCACCGCGCAGACCACGCCCGTGAACGTCACCAGGAGCGCCATGCGCCCGCCGTGCAGCAGGCGCGAGAGGTAGTCGCGGCCCAGCACGTCGGTGCCGAGCAGGAACTCGGCGCCGGGCGGCTCGGCGCGGCCGCCGACGAGTTCGGTCGGGTCGAAGGGCGAGAGCCACGGCGAGAACAGCGCCAGCACGAGGTGCACGGCCACGAGCGCGAGCCCGAGGATCGCGGCGGGCCTGCGCAGGGCGAAGGTGTCGATGCGCAAGGGCCGCCTCAGCGCGCGCGCGCGCGCGGGTCGAGCGCCATCACGGCCGCGTCCGCGAGCAGGTTCATGGTGACCACGATCACCGCCGCGACGAGGCTGATGGCCTGGACGACCGCGACCTCGCGCTTCTCCACCGCGGTGATGAGGACGAGGCCCAGCCCGGGATAGCCGAAGACCTTCTCCACGACGATGATCCCGGAAAGCAGTCCCGCCACGTAGAGGGCCGCGGAATTGAGCGCCGGGATCACCGAGGCCGGAGCCGCGTGGCGCAGGACGACGCGCAGGCGCGAGGCGCCCGTCAGCCGCGCGCGCTCGACGTAGTCGCTGCCGAGCGCCTCGATGAACCCCGCGCGCACCAGCCGCACCAGGTGCGCGATGGAGCCGATCACCACGGTCAGCACGGGCAGGAATGCCGCCCCGAGCAGCACGGAGGGCGCATCCCGGGTGAACGCCGTGATGACCGCCGGGAAGACCGGCAGCCAGATCGCGAAGCAGAGGATGAAGAAGTTGCCCGAGGCGAACTCGGGAATGGAATAGCCCAGTATCGCCCCGCTCGAAGCCGCGAAGTCCGGCGTGCGCCCCCGCCAGTACGCCGCCGCGATGCCGATGGCGAGCGCGATCGGGATCGCCACCAGCGCGGTGACGAGCCCGAGCAGCACGGAGTTGCGCAGCGGGTAGGCGATCAC
>CAZOIB010000247.1:0-15056 GCA_964579785.1 uncultured Lysobacter sp.
GAGCTGGCGCGGCGCCTCGGCGTCGAGGCCGAGCTCGTGACGGTGACTTCCGCCGGCAAGTCGGTCGAGGTGCTGGCGGAGAAGCGCGCGGACGTCGGCTTCTTCGCCATCGACCCGGCGCGCGCCACCACCACCAAGTTCACCGGACCCTATGTCCTGCTGGAGGGTTCGTACCTGGTGCGCAACGACTCGCCCATCCGGGCCAACGAGGAAGTCGACCGCGAGGGCATCCGGGTCGCGGTGGGCCTGAAGAGCAACTACGACCTCTACCTCACGCGCAACCTGAAGAAGGCGAAGATCGAACGCGCGCCGACCTCGCCCGAGGTCGTCGACTACTTCCTCGCCAACAAGCTCGAGGTGGCCGCCGGCGTGAAGCAGCAGCTGGAGATGGACGCGAAGCGCATCCCGGGCCTGCGCATCCTGCCCGGGCGGTTCATGGTGATCAGCCAGGCGATGGGCATGACGCCGGGAAAAGCGGCGGGCGCGAAATACCTGACCGACTTCGTGGAGGAAATGAAGGCGTCCGGGTTCGTCGCCGAGGCACTGAAGCGCCACAAGGTGGAAGGCCTCGCGGTCGCCCCTCCCGGCGGAGCGCCTTGACGCCCGAGCACGCTGCGCGCGCGGTGAGCCGCGTCCCTAGAGGCCGAGGATCTTCTGGATGATCCCCTTGGCGACGAATCCCAGCATGCCGAAGGCGAGGACGAAGAAGAGGACGAAGGTGCCGAACTTTCCGGCCTTCGACTCCTTCGCGATGCTGGCGATGACGAACAGCATGAACAGGATGAAGCCGCCGACGCCGTAGGTCATGCCGAACTCGGCGACCTGCGCCTCGGTGATGGTGAACTGGCCGAGCCCGAACATGGTTGCTCAATCCCGCGCGGGAATCGCTCCGGCGTCGACCGTCTCGCGGTAGGCGTGCCAGGTGGCATGCCCGATGACCGGAATCGTCACGATGAAGCCGAGCATCGCGGTGGCCATGGAGAGTGCCGTGGCCAGCATGATGAGCGTCGCCCACACGGCCATCGTCAACGGGTTCGCCGCGACGACCCGCACGCTCGTCGACACGGCGGTCCAGAGATCCGTCTCGCGATCCAGCAGCAAGGGCGCGGACACGACCGTGGCCGCGAAGACGAGAGAGGCGCCCAGGGCGCCGAGCGTCATCCAGACCGGAAACAGGTTCGATCCCTGCGACAGGATCACGTGGCGGATGAAAGCCTCCCAGCCCGTGATCGGCGCGGTGACGAAGAGCGCGACGAGGACGGCAGAGACGAGCACCCAGGCGGTTCCCGCCAGCATGAGTCCCAGCCCCAGCCAGACGAGGGGACGCGTTCCGCGGCGCCACGCATCGATGGCGCAAACCATGTCGCCGGGCTTGCCGCGTTCGCGGCAGCGGCTCATCTCGTAGAGCCCGGTGGCGAGGATCGGCGCCACGAGCACGAACCCGGAGAAGGCGCCGGGCAGCAGCGGCACCCATACCAGGGTGAGTGCCGCGATCGCCCAGCCGCCGGCGGCGACGAGGAGTCCGTGCACGAGGCTCACGCGCGGCGCATAGCCCAGGTCGCGCCAGCCGCTCGCGAGCCACGCGAAGGGGCGCATCACGGGCACTTCGCGCACGACGGGAACGATGCTCTCGGGAGGCGCTTCGGCAATCATGGGACGTCTAGGATGGGAACCCGAGTCGATTCTGCGGCGCGGCCAGGGCACTGTCCAGCGATCGCGGTCGGATAGACTTGCAGCTCGCACGCGGGACGGGCCCGCGGTACGGGAGCGACATGAAGCGAGTGGCGATCATCACCGGCGCGAGCCGCGGCATCGGCGCGGCCACGGCCATCCTGGCGGGAAGCCGCGGCTACGCGGTGTGCGTGAACTACCTGCGCAACGAGGCGGCGGCGCGCGGCGTCGTGGAGGCCATCGAGGGCGCCGGCGGGAAGGCCATCGCGGTGGCGGCCGACGTTGCGAAGGAAGCCGACGTGGTGCGCATGTTCGCAGCGGTGGACCGGGAGCTCGGCACCGTCACGGCGCTCGTGAACAACGTCGGCATCCTCGAGCCGCAGGGCCGCGTGGAGAACATCGACGGCGCGCGCCTCGCGCGCGTGTTCGCCACCAACGTGATCGGCGCGTTCCTGTGCGCCCGCGAGGCGGTGCGCCGCATGTCCACCAACCATGGCGGCCCGGGCGGGGCGATCGTGAACGTGTCCTCCGCCGCGGCGCGCCTCGGCTCGCCCAACGAGTACGTGGACTACGCGGCGTCGAAGGGGGCCGTGGAGACGATGACGCTGGGGCTTGCGAAGGAGGTGGCCGAGGAGGGCATCCGCGTGAACGCGGTGCGGCCCGGGCACATCTACACCGAGATCCACGCCGCGGGCGGCGAGCCGGGGCGCGTCGATCGCGTGAAGGCCGCGGTGCCGATGAAGCGGGGCGGGCAGCCCAGGGAGGTCGCCCAGGCGATCCTGTGGCTCCTGTCCGACGAGGCGTCGTACGTGACGGGGACGATCCTCGACGTGACGGGCGGGCGCTAGGCGTCGCCCGAGGGCACGCAGACCCGCCGGTCGGTTCCGTCGGCGAGCCTTGCGGTGGCCACCTCGATGGGACGGCCGTAGAGCGCGGAGAGCGCTTCGGAGGTCAGCGTGGCCTGCGTCGGCCCCTGCGCGGCGATCCGGCCACCGGCCAGCAGCAGCACGCGGTCGGCGATGCGCAAGGCGTGTTCGGGGTGGTGGGTCGAAAGCAGCACCCCGATGCCGGCCTGCCCGAGCCGCACCACCTCGTCGAGCACGCGCGCCTGGTTGCCGTAGTCGAGGTTCGCGGTGGGCTCGTCCATCACCAGGTAGCGCGCCTGCGTGGCGAGCGCCCGGGCGATGAGGGCGAGCTGGCGCTCGCCGCCGCTCACCGCATGGATCGGGCGGTCCGCCAGCGGCGCGATGCCCAGGCGCTCGAGCGCGGCGGCGGCGATCTCGCGATCGCGCGCGCCGGGGCTCGCGAACACGCCGCGGTGCGCGGTGCGGCCCATCTCCACCATCTCGCGCAGGCTGAAGTCGAAATAGGAGTCGGCCGCCTGCGGGACGTAGGCCAGGTGCCGCGCCCGCTCCGCGGCGCCCCAGGCGCCGAGATCGCGCTCTTCGAGGGTCACCTGGCCGCCCAGACGGGCCTGCAGGCCGAGCAGCGTGCGCAGGAGCGTCGACTTGCCGCTGCCATTGGGGCCGAGCAGGCACACCACCTCGCCGGAGGCGAGCGTCGCGTCGAGGCCGCGGCCGACCACATGGTCGCGGAAGCCGTAGTCGAGGGAAGTGGCGGCGAGCGTCATCGGCGAAACGTGGCGGCGAGCAGCGCGATGAAGACCGGCGTGCCGACGAAGGCGGTGGCCACGCCCGGCGGAATCTCGGTGGCAGCGGCCGTGCGGCACAGCGTGTCGACCGCCAGCATGAACGCGGCGCCGAGCACGAGGGACAGCGGCATGACGCGCGCGAAACTCGCGCCCACCAGCAGGCGCGCCGCATGCGGGATGACGAGGCCCACCCAGCCGATCACGCCGGCCAGTGCCACGGCGGAGGCGGTGACGAGCGTGGCGCAGACGATGACCGCGAGCCTGAGCTTGCGCACGTCGAGACCCAGCGACTGCGCCTCGTCGTCGGAAAGGGCCAGGAGATCGATGCGCCAGCGCAGCAGCACCAGTGGCGCGAGCCCGGCGACGACGACGGGGAGCGCGACGGCGAGGTCCTTGGGCAGCGCGCCGCTAAAGCTGCCCAGCAGCCAGAAGGTGATGGCGGGGAGCTGGTTGTAGGGATCGGCGACGTACTTCACCAGCGCGATCCCGGCGCCGAAGAGCGAGCCGACGACGACCCCGGTGAGGATCAGCGTCAGGATCGGGTCGCGCCGTCCCACCCAGGAGCCGACGGCGACGACGAGCGCCACGGCGCCGAGGCCGCCCGCAAAGGCCATGCCCTGGATCGCAACGATGGGCAACGAGTAGAGGATGGCGAGTCCGGCGCCCAGCGCACAGCCGGCCGAGACGCCGAGGATGTCGGGGGAAACGAGCGGGTTCTTGAAGAGATTCTGGTAAGCCGCGCCGGCCGCGGCCAGGGCGGCCCCGACGACGAGGGCGGCGACGAGCCGCGGCGCGCGCACCTGCAGGATCACCGCCTCGACGTTTTTCGCGAGACCGCTTTCGGCGCCCGAGAGCGCGGACCACAGCGCCTTCCAGACGTCTCCCGGGGCCACCGGAAAGCGTCCCACGGAAAGACTCCACGCCACCAGCGCAACGAGGACGGCAATCGCGGCAGCGAGCCAGAGCGGGAAGCGTGCCCGGTCGAGGATCATCGCGGCGCCACCGCCTTTGTCGTCACCGGGCCGGCGCTGGAAAGCGGAAGAGCGGGGAAGCCGTGGGTCATGCCCGTATTCTACGGACGCGCTCCTCAAGGCCTCGCGTTGGGGAAGAAGAGTTGCTGGCCGTTGATCTTGTAGGCGGCGATGGCAGCCTGGCCGGCGGGAGAGACCACCCAGTCGACGAACTTCTGCCCGGCCTCCTTCTTCACGTGCGGGTGCTTCGCGGGATTGACGAGCATCACGCCGTACTGGTTGAAGAGGCGCTGGTCGCCCTCGACGACGATCTCCAGCTCGCCGCGGTTCTTGAACGAGAGCCACGTGCCGCGGTCGGTGAGCGCGTAGGCGTTCATGCCGGAAGCGGTGTTGAGCGTCGGGCCCATGCCGGACCCCGTCTCGCGGTACCACGTCGTCTTGTCCAGGGTGGGGTCGACGCCGGCAGCCTTCCAGTAGCGCATCTCGGCGGCGTGCGTGCCGCTCTTGTCGGCGCGCGAGGCGAAGGGTGCCTTGGCCGCGGCGATCTTCTTCAGGCCCTCGGTCACGTCCTTGCCGCGCGCCCTGGCCGGATCGGACTTCGGGCCGACGATCACGAAGTCGTTGTACATCACCTCGAGGCGCTTCACGCCGAAGCCGTCGGCCACGAACTTGTCCTCGGCGACCTTGTCGTGCACGAAGACCACATCGGCGTCGCCGCGACGGCCCATGTCCAGCGCCTGTCCGGTGCCCAGGGCCACGACGCGCGCCTCGATGCCGGTGGCCTTCGTGAAGGCCGGCAGCATCTCCTTGAAGAGGCCCGACTGTTCCGTGGAGGTCGTCGAGGCCACGGTGATGAAGGTCGCCTGCGCCGACGCGGACTGCGCGGCGAGTAGCGTGGCCGCGGCGGTCGCGGCGGCGATCCAGGCGAGGCTGAAGCGCCAGAAGGCGCGGGGGAGGTTCACTTCCATGGCAGCTCTCCTTGAAGGAAAAGTCTTGCTTCGTTCGACACGGGTTGTTCGAAAAACCGGTCGGAGGCCGTTCGCTCGACGGCTTTCCCGGCGTGGATGAAGACGATCTCGTCGGCCAGGCGCCGCGCCTGCCCGAGGTTGTGCGTGGTCATGACGATGCGCGTTCCCTCCGCGGCGATGGAGGCGATCACGCGCTCGACCTCGGCGGCCGCGCCCGGGTCGAGGCTCGCCGTGGGCTCGTCGAGGAAGAGGATCTCGGGGCTGAGGGCCCAGGCGCGTGCGAGGGCGAGGCGCTGCTGCTCGCCACCGGAGAGCACGCGGGCCGGACGGTGCGCGATGCCCGAAAGGCCCACGCGCGCGAGCGCAGCCGAGGCGCGGCGCTCGCGCTCGGGCTCGGCCACGCCGTTCACGGCCAGCGCATACGCGATGTTGGCGACCGCCGAACGGCGCAGCATCACCGGCCGCTGGAAGACCATCGCCTGGCGCGTGGGCCGGCCGGCGCGCCCGCCCCACGCCACCGTGCCGGAAGTGGGCCTGATGAGGCCGTGCAGGGTGCGCAGCAGGACGCTCTTTCCCGCGCCATTGGGCCCCAGCACGATGGTGCGCAGGCCCGGCTCGAGCGTGACGCTGAGGCCGTCGAGCGCCCGCACCCCGCCAAGCACGACGCTGAGGTCGCGCGCTTCGAGCACGTAAGGGGCGCCTTCAGCCATGGCGCCGCGCGCTCCATTCGCGGATGCCGTAGGCGCCCGCATTGATGGCGAGCACCACGCCGATGAGCACGATGCCGAGGGCGAGAGCGAGCGGCAGGTCGCCCTTGCTCGTCTCCAGCGCGATCGCGGTCGTCATCACGCGCGTGACGCCGTCGATGTTGCCGCCGACGACCATCACCGCGCCCACTTCCGAGGCGGCGCGGCCGAAGCCGGCCATCACGACGGTCAGGAGGGAATAGCGCGTGTCCCACAGGATCGTGGGGACGGCGCGCAGCCGCGACACGCGCAGGGAAGTGAGCTGCTCCTGGTACTCGTTCCACGCATCCTCTGTCGTCTGGCGCGCCAGCGCCGCGACGATGGGGACCACGAGCACCGTCTGGGCCACGACGATGGCGGCGGGCGTGAAGAGGATGCCGAGCGATCCCAGAGGCCCCGCGCGGGAGAGCAGCAGGTAGGCCACCAGTCCCACGACCACGCTGGGCAGCCCCAGCAGGGCGTTCAGGAACACGATGAGCGCCGTGCGCCCGGGAAAGCGGCCGACGGCGATGAGCGCGCCGATGGGCAGGCCGATCGCGGCGCCGGCAATGGCGGCGGCCAGTGCCAGCTCGAGCGACAGCACGACGATCCCCGCGAGCGTGGGATCGGCTCCGCCGATGAGTCCGAGGGCGACCCCAAGGCTTGCAAATATTTCAAACATTGTGCAATTTTACCAAAGTGCCGAAAACGCTCCCTTGATGTGCGCCGGTAGAATCGCCCGCATGTCTTCCGCCACGCCCGCCTGGCTCACCGTCGCCGAGGTCGCCCGCCACCTGCGCCTGGGCACGCGCAAGGTCTACGACCTGGTCGCGCGCAAGGGCCTGCCGCACACGCGTGCCGGCGGCAAGCTCCTCTTCGATGTGGCCGAGGTCGAGCGCTGGCTCACCCGGACGGCGGCAGGTCCGGCCGCGCGCGCCGGCATTCCCCCGCCGACGCTGGGCGGCAGCCACGATCCGCTCCTGGAGTGGTCGGTGCGCGAGTCGCGCTGCGGGCTGGCGCTGCTGACGCAGGGCAGCGCGGACGGGCTGGAGCGACTCGCGCGCGGCGAGGTGGCGGGGGCGCTCATGCACCTGCCCTCGGCGGACATCGCGGACTTCAACCGCGCCGAGGCCGGCGAACAGCTGCGCGGCCGCAACGTGGTGCTCGTCGAATGGGCCCGCCGCGAGCAGGGGCTCCTCGTGGCGCGCGGCAACCCGAAGCGGCTGCGGACGATCGGCGACCTCGCGAAGCGTGGCGTGACCGTGGCCATGCGCCAGGCGGGTGCGGGGAGCGCCGTCCTGCTGGAGCGGCTGCTCGCGCGCGAGGGAATCGACCGGCGCCGGTTGCGTGCCGGTCCGACCGTGATGGGAGAAAGCGACCTGGCGATGGCCGTGAAATCCGGCGAGGCCGACGTCGGGCTCGGCGCGCGGGCGGCGGCGCGTCCCCTGGGGCTGGACTTCGTGCCGCTCGTCGTCGAGCGGCTGGATCTGGGCGTCTCGCGCGCCGCATGGTTCGAGGCGCCGCTGCGCTCGCTCTTCGCCTTCGCGCACGGCAAGCGCTTCGCCGAGCACGCGCGCGCCCTCGGCGGCTACGACATCGCCGGGCTTGGCACCGTCACCTGGAACGACCCCGACTGACTCGGTACCAGGTACATGTACCTGGTACATGTACCTGGTACCTGTACCTGGTACGTCATGCTTCCATGAGATGGATGCCCTCGCGCAGGAGGGACACGACGACTTCGGCGCCGGCCTCGAGGTCGTTGCGGCGGGCGACGTGCAGCGGAAAGGTGACCTGCAGGCGATCGTCGCAGCCGTCGACGCGGATGACGGTGCTCACGTTGTCGCCGAGCGGGAGGAAGTCCGCGATCACGCCGCGGACCGGATTCTCGCGCTCGCCGCGCGACGGCCGGTCGCGCCGGTGCAGGATCACGCGCGAGCCCGGCACCGCCCAGGATACTTCCGCGCCGACGGCGTGGCGCTCGTCGAGGGCGCATTCGAGGGGCTGGCCGAACCCCTCGATCCGCGTGATTCCCGCCGCGGCGTCGTGCCCGAGCACCCTGCCGCGAAAGATGTTCTTCAGGTCGACCAGGCGCGCGACCAGCGTGCTGGCGGGGCGGCTCATCAGCTCGTGGGGAGGGGCCGCCTGCAGCGTGCGCCCGCGGTGGAGGATGCACATGCGGTCGGCGAGCATCGCGGCCTCGTCGAGGTCGTGGGTGACGAGCACCACCGGCATGGCGAGGTCGCGGCGCAAGGCCGCGAGTTCCCGGTAGAGGATCTGGCGCGTGCTGCGGTCGACCGCCGAGAACGGCTCGTCGCGGAGGTGCACGCGCGGATCGCGCGCCAGGGCGCGCGCCACGGCCACGCGCTGCTGCTGCCCGCCGGAGAGCGCTGCGGGGCGTCGCGATTCGAGCCCCTTGAGGTTGACCCGGTCGAGCAACGTGCGTGCGCGCTCGGCACGCAGGTCCGCGCGCACGTGCCCGAGCGCCGCCTCGACGTTCGCCTGCGCGCTCATGTGCGGAAAGAGTGCGTAGTTCTGGAACACGAAACCGACCGAACGGTCGCGTGGCGGCAGCGCCAGGCCGGCCGCGGAGTCGAACCACGTCTGGCCGCCGACCGCGATCAGGCCATCCTTGGCGCGCAGCACGCCCGCGATGCAGCGCAGCACCGTCGACTTGCCGCTGCCCGAGGGACCGACCAGCGCCAGCACTTCGCCGCCGGCGCAGGAGAGCTCCACCGCGAGGGGGATGGGCCCGGCCTGGGAGAGGCGGACCTCGAGCCCGCCGCCGCGACCCTCAGCCACGCCGGGACGCCTTGCGCGCGCCGGTCGCGTAGACCACCGCCATCGCGACGAGCGAAAGTCCGAGGAGTGTCGCCGACATGATCCCCGCCGCGGCGTTGTCGAGCGACTGCACGCTGTCGTAGATCGCGATGGCCACCGTGCGCGTCTCGCCGGGGATGCTGCCGCCGACCATCAGCACCACGCCGAATTCCCCGAGCGTGTGCGCGAACGTCATCACCAGTCCCGAAAGGATGCCGGGCCAGGCGAGCGGCACCTCGATGCGGGCGAGGGTCTGCCAGTGCGTGAGGCCGCAGCACGCGGCGGCGTCGCGCACGTCCTGCGGGATGGCCTCGAACGCGCGCTGCATCGGCTGGATGGCGAACGGCAGGTTGAACACCACCGAGGCCACGAGCAGGCCCTCGAAGCTGAACACGAGCGGGCGGCCGAAGGCCGACTGGAACCACTGCCCCACGGGAGAGGCGGCCCCGAGGCTCACGAGGAGGTAATAGCCCAGCACCGTGGGCGGCAGCACGAGCGGCAGCGCGAGCACGCCTTCCAGCACCGGCTTCCACGCAAACTGCCGCCAGGCGAGCACGCGTCCGAGGACGACGCCCACCGGCAGGAGGACGACCACCGTCCACGCGGCGAGCTTGAGCGACAGGGAAAACGCGGTCCAGTCCATCACGGTGCCGGGAGAGTGAAGCCGAAGCGCGAGAATACCGCGCGCGCCGCGGGGCCCTGCAGGTAGCGAAAGAAGGCGCGCGCCTCCTCGCCGGCTCCCTTCACGAGCGCCATGCGCTGCCTGAGGGGCGCGTGCGCCGATGCGGGCACCAGGGCGAAGCGTCCGCGGTCCGCGAGCTCGGGCGAGAAAGTAAGCGAATGGGCGATGAGCCCGGCGAGCGCATTTCCCGACACGGCGAACTGCGCAGCCTGCGAGACGTTCTCGCCGAACACCAGGCGGTCCGCGAGGTCCTGCCACGCGCCGGCCTGCGCCAGCGCTTCCCGCGCGGCCCGGCCGTAGGGGGCGTGGGCGGGATTGGCGATGGCGACCTTGCCCGTTGCGCCGGCGCGAACGAGCTGCGCGAGTCCGGCGATGCCGCGGGCGGGATCGACGGGCGAGCCTGCGGGCGCGAAGAGGACCAGGCGACCGACCGCGTAAAGGGTGCCCTCGTCCTCCAGCCGTCCCGCGCGCGCCAGCGCGAGGACATAGGCCTCGTCGGCGGAAAGGAAGATCTCGAAGGGGGCGCCGGCCGCGATCTGGCGGCGGAAGTTGCCGGAGGAACCGTAGGCGAGCCGCACGGTTCGGCCCGTCTCGCGCCGGTAGTCCCGCGCGATCGCGTCGAGGGCGAACTTGAGGTCGGAAGCCGCCGCCACGCCCGGCGCCGCGGCACAGGTGGCCGGCAGCGCGAGGAACAGCGTGGCAGCGAGGGCGGCGAGGAGGCGCGGCATGCGCGAGGCCCCGCCGCGGGCGAAGCTCAGGAAGGCTTCTTCGCCGCCTCGAGGAGCTTCTGCAGCTCTCCCGACTGGTACATCTCGCGCATGATGTCCGAGCCGCCCACGAATTCCCCGTTCACGTAGAGCTGGGGAACGGTGGGCCAGTTGGCGAATTCCTTGACCCCCTGGCGGACCTCGGGGTCCTGCAGGACGTCGACGGCGACGAAATTCTCGACGCCGCACAGGTTCAGGATCTGCGTCGCGGTCGCCGAGAAGCCGCACATCGGCATCTGCGGCGAACCCTTCATGTACAGCACGACGGGGTTGGAGGTGACGGTCTTGCGGATGGTGTCCTGGGCGCTCATGGCGGTTCTTTCGCGTCTCGGGTGGGTCGGAATCAGGCCTACATGATACGACGCGGCCGCGGCAATTCGCCGTGGCCGCTCAAAGCCCCCGAGTACGGCGGGGTCATTTGCGGCGCCCGCCCGCGACTCGCGCGATGCCCGCAAGATCGGGGATCGACACGAGGCCCGCGAAGCCGGCGTCCTCGAGCAGGGCGCGACACGCCCGTGCCTGGTCGTACCCATGCTCAATGAGGACCCAGCCCCCGGATTTCAAGTGCCCCGACGCGCCGGAGACGATGGCGCGAATGGAATCGAGACCGTCGGCGCTCCCGTCGGTCAGCGCGCCGCGCGGCTCGTAGCGCAGGTCGCCTTCGGCCAGATGATGGTCGGCGGCCGCGACATAAGGCGGGTTGGACACGATCACGTCGAAGCGCTGGCTGGCGACTGGCGCATACCAGGAGCCGCACGCGAAGGCGACGCTCGCCCCGTGGCGGGCGGCATTGGCCTGGGCCAGCGCGAGCGCATCCTCGGCGACGTCCGTCGCGTGTACGCTCGCCTGCGGCCGCTCGCAGGCGAGCGTCACGGCGATGGCGCCGCTGCCGGTGCCGAGGTCGAGCACTGCCGCGCCGGGAAAGATCCGCTGCAGGACGGCCTCGACCAGCGTTTCCGTTTCCGGCCGCGGGATGAGCACCGCCGGGCCGACGGCGAAGTCGCGCCCGTAGAACTCGCGCGTGCCGGTGAGGTAGGCGACCGGCCAGCCGAGCGTGCGCTGCACCACTGCGGAGTCGAACCGCGCATCCTGCGTCTCCGTCAGGACGTGCATGGGGTTGGCCGCTAGCCAGGCGCGCTCCACGCCCAGGACGTGGCAGGCGAGCACGCGCGCGTCGACCCGGTCGATCACCTCCATCGCCTCCTCCAGCGCCGCGCGGACCGTGCGCCTCACGGCGATGCGATCACGCGCACGCGCAGCGGTTGCGACTTGCCCTTGGCGGTGAGTTCGCGGATCGGCGCGCCTTCGAGCCCGGCCGCGGGTGTCTCGACCGAGACGAGGATCTCCCCCCCGGCGGCGGCATCGCACAGGCGCTTGGCGACATTGACGGTGTCGCCCAGCACGTCGAAGGCCTGCACCGAAGCGCTCCCGAGCAGCCCCTCGATCACCGGGCCGGCGTGGATTCCGAATCCCGCCGCCAGGCCGCGGGCGGCCAGCTGGGGCGCGAGGGTGGCGCGCAGCTCCCGGCTCGCCGCGAGGGCCGCCGCCGGCTCGGCGAAGACGACGAGCGCGTCGTCGGCGGTGTACTTGATGCGGATGGGCGCATGGGGTGCGACCGCCGCCTCGATGGCGGCATAGAAGGCGTTGAGCATCCGCACCACCTCCTCGGGCTGCTGGCGCTCGCTCCAGGCGGTGAACCCGCGGATGTCGAGGAAGACGACGGCACGCTCGCGGCGCGTGGGCGCGAGGCTCGCCTCGTCCTCGACGGCCCGCTCGAGCACGCCGCGTCCCATGGCGAGCTCGGAATAGCGCTTCAGTTGCGCAGCCGTCGCGCGCAGGAGCGCGAGATAACCGTCCGATGTCGCCTGGGCCATGCCGATCACGAGTCCGAGGGCGAGCAGGGCGGCCGTCACGTAGATGTGGCTCGCGTCGGCGAAGAACCCCGCGAAGCTCGCGTTCCTCGGGTTCGAGAGAGCCTCGAAGATCGCGTACATCACGACGATGATGGCCGCGCGCACCACGTTCTCCGCGAGCGTTGCCGCCACGCGCAGCCGCCCGCTGGCGGCCCGCAGGCGGATTTCCTGCGCCACGCCGATGGCGAGGGCGAAGGCCCAGTAGGCGAGGTGGTGCGGCGCCTCGAAGAAGCGCGCGCCCTCGAACGCGCCCTCGACCACGGTGTAGAACGCGGGGCCGATGAGATTGCCGGCGAGCGGCCGGGGTCGGCCGGCGTGCCGCCAGGAACCGAGGAACCAGGCCTGGATGAGGCCCGTTGCGAAGAGCGTGTACGGGTCCGGCGAACGCAGGAAGGCGTCCCAGCCCTCATGCAGCCACTCGAAGAGGATGTTGGCCAGCGGGAAGTAGGCGCTGTTGGTGAGGAACTCCTCGCGCACCGCCCCGGCGCGCGTGCCGGCGAGGCGGGCCTCGAGCGCCGAGGACGTGCGGGCGCCGGATGCCTTCATGCCGGGGGGCGTTCGCTCACGCGCTGTCGGCGAGGTTGGCGAGCAGTTCCGCCTGGTGCTCCGCCATGAGGGCGCCGGTCAGCTCCGCGAGGTCGCCGTCCATGATGGCGTCGATCTTGTAGAGCGTGAGGTTGATGCGGTGGTCGGTGACGCGGCCCTGCGGGAAGTTGTAGGTGCGGATGCGGTCGGAGCGGTCGCCGGAGCCGATGAGGCTCTTCCTCTCGCTCGCTTCCTTCGCCTGCTGCTCGCCCTCGCGCTTCGCCTTGATGCGCGCGGCGAGCACGCGCCAGGCCTGCTCGCGGTTCTTGTGCTGGCTGCGCGCTTCCTGGCACTCGACGACGATGCCGGTCGGGAGGTGCGTGAGGCGGACGGCGGAGTCGGTCTTGTTCACGTGCTGGCCGCCGGCGCCGCTCGCCCGGTAGGTGTCGACGCGCACGTCGGCCGGATTCACCTCGATGCCGGACGCATCGTCGGCCTCGGGCATCACCGCGACGGTCGCGGCCGACGTGTGGATGCGGCCCTGCGTCTCGGTGGCCGGCACGCGCTGCACGCGGTGGCCGCCGGACTCGAATTTCAGGCGCGAGTACGCGCCCTGCCCGGCGATGCGCGCGATCACCTCCTTGTAGCCGCCGGCGTCGCCGAGGCTCTCGGAGATGATCTCCACCTGCCAGCGGTTCCTTTCCGCGAAGCGCGCGTACATGCGGAAGAGGTCGCCGGCGAAGAGCGCGCTCTCGTCGCCGCCGGTGCCGGTGCGGATCTCGAGGAAGAGGTTCCTCTCGTCGTTGGGATCCTTCGGCAGCAGCATCTTCTGGATGTCGGCGGCGATCTCGTCGAGCCGCGTGCGCCCGGCGCGGATCTCGTCCTCGGCGAAGGCGCGCATCTCCGGGTCCTTCGCCATGTCCTCCGCCGCGGCCACGTCGCCCTCCGCCGCCCGGTAGTCGCCGTAGCGCTGCACCACGGGCGCGATCTCCGCGTGCTCGCGGGTGAGCTTGCGATAGTTGTCGAGATTCGCGGTGACGTCGGGGTCGGAGAGGAGGGCGTCCAGCTCCTTCGCACGCGACACCAGGCTCGCGAGCTTCGCGGCGACACTCGCCTTCATTGCTCCCCCGGCTCGTCCCGGCCGTTGCCGTTGTCGGGAAAGAGGATCTCGACGGCGCGCACCAGGGAATCGCGCTCGCCGTCGGCGGCGCGGTTGAGCGCCTGCGTGGGGTGATGCAGGAGCTTGTTCACGAGGCCGCTGGCGAGGCCCTCGAGGACCTTGGCCGCGTCCTCGCCCCTGGCCAGGCGCTGCTTCGCCTTTGCGAGCTCGGCGGTGCGGTATTCGTCGGCCTTGGCGCGCAGCTGCACGATGGCCGGAACCGCGCCGCGCGCCGAAAGCCAGGCCTGGAAGGCCTCGACCTGCCGGCCGACGATGACCTCCGCCTCCGCCACGGCGGCCTGGCGCTGCCCGGCGCCCTCGCTCACGATCGTGCCGAGGTCGTCGATGG
The DNA here is from genome assembly GCA_964579785.1 of uncultured Lysobacter sp. Lineage (GTDB taxonomy): Bacteria > Pseudomonadota > Gammaproteobacteria > Burkholderiales > Usitatibacteraceae > FEB-7. The sequence continues at coordinate 14,202 of CAZOIB010000247.1, forward strand.
TGTAGAGGAACAGGTCCTCCAGGTCGGAGGCATCGGGCTCCACGTCGCGCGGCACGGCGAAGTCGACCACGAACATCGGTCGGTAGCGGCGCGCCCTCAGGGCGCGTTCGAAGGTGCCCTTGGAGAGGATGGGCAGGGTCGAGGCGGTGCCGGTGATCACCACGTCGAACTCGTGCAGCCGCTCGGGGAGCTGTTCCAGCGCGATGGCCGTGCCGTTGAAGCGTTCCGCGAAGGCCTCGCCGCGCGCGAGCGTGCGGTTGGCGACGGCCACGGACTGCGGCCCCTGCGCGACGAAATAGGTGGCCGCGAGCTCGACCATCTCGCCCACGCCGATCAGGAGCATCTTCGTGCGCGAGATGTCGCCGAAGAGGTTCTGCGCCAGCTTGAGCGCGGCCGCCGACATGGAGATCGACTGCGCGCCGATGGCCGTCTGCGTGCGCACTTCCTTCGCCACCGCGAAGGTGTGCTGGAAGAGGCGGTTCAGGGTGGAGCCCAGCGTGCCGCTGTGCCCGGCCGTGCGCACCGACTGCTTCACCTGCCCGAGGATCTGCGGCTCGCCCAGCACCATCGAGTCGAGGCCGGAGGCGACGCGGAAGGCGTGGCGCACGGCTTCCGCCTCGGAGTGCGCATAGAGATGGCTCTCGATGTCGAGCCCGGAGCGGCTGGCCTGCTCCTTGAGCCAGTCGCGCACCGTGGCGACGTCGGCGGCGCGGCAGTAGACCTCGGTGCGGTTGCAGGTCGACACGAGGACGGCCTCGTCCACGCCCGGACGCGCCGCGAGCGAGTTGAGCACGTCGGCCTGGGTCTCGGGGGGGAAGGCGAGCTTCTCCCGGACCTCTAGCGGCGCGCTGTGGT
>CAZOIB010000248.1:0-13293 GCA_964579785.1 uncultured Lysobacter sp.
GTTCAACGTGATCATCGAGATCCCGATGAATGCAGACCCGATCAAGTACGAGGTCGACGAGGACAGTGGCGCACTGTTCGTGGATCGCTTCATGGGCACGGCGATGCACTATCCGTGCAACTACGGCTACATCCCGCACACGCTGACCGACGACGGCGATCCGGTCGACGTTCTGGTCGTGACGCCGTTCGCGCTCATGCCCGGCGTGGTCGTGCGCTGCCGCCCCATCGGCATGCTCAAGATGACCGACGAGGCGGGCGGCGACACCAAGCTCCTGGCCGTCCCCATCGACAAGTTGACGCCCCTCTACCGCGCCATCGAGACGCCGCGCGACATGCCCAGCATGATGCTGGAGCAGATCACGCATTTCTTCGCCCACTACAAGGACCTGGAAGCGGGCAAGTGGGTGAGGATCGAAGGCTGGGTCGGCCCCGAGGAGGCCAAGGCCGAGATCATGCGCGGCGTGAAGCGCTACAAGCCGCCGCGCGCGAAAAAGGCCTAGGCGCTCCGTCCGCAGGACCGCATCAGAAGGCCTCGTCCCAGGAGATGCTCAGGCGCGTGGCGCTGTTGATCAGCCCCACCATGCTGTAGGTCTGCGGGAAGTTGCCCCACAGCTCGCCGGTCGCCGGATCCACGTCCTCGGAAAGGAGCCCGAGCCGGTTGCGCCTGGCGAGTGTCGCCTCGAAGAGCGCACGCGCCTCGTCGTGCCGGCCCAGGATCGCCAGCGCGTCGATGTACCAGAAGGTGCAGACGAGGAAGGCGTTCTCCGGCGTTCCGAAGTCGTCGGCCCGGGTGTAGCGGAAGATGAAGTCCCCGCGCCGCAGTTCGCGCTCGACCGCGGCGACGGTGCCGGCGAAGCGCGGATCATCGGCCTCGAGGAAGCCCAGCTCGACCAGCAGCAGCAGGCTCGCGTCGAGGGAATCGCCCTCGAACGTGGCCACGAAACTGCCCTGCTTCGCGGACCACGCCCGCGCGCAGATCACGGCGTGAATGCGGTCCGCCTCGCCGCGCCACCGGGCCCTCGCATCGGCAATGCCAAGCCGGTGCGCGATTTTCGCCAGCCGGTCGCACGCCACCCAGCACATCACGCTCGAAAAGGTGTGCACGTGCGCCGAGCCACGCAGTTCCCAGAGACCCGCATCGGGGCTTGCATGCAGCGCGGCAGCCTTTTCCCCGAGAATCTCAAGGCGGCGGAACAGCCCGACATTGCCCACGCTGGCCAGCCGTCGGTCGAAGAACGCGTGCGTGGCGGCGAGGATGGCGGAGCCGTAGACGTCGTTCTGCACCTGCCGGTAGGCAAGGTTGCCGACGCGCACCGGCCCCATGCCGCGGTAACCGGGAAGCGCCTCGACCGCGCGCTCGTCCAGGTCCGCGCGCCCGCTGATGCGGTAGACGGGCTGCAACTCGCCCTCGCTGCGGGCGGCTATGTTGATGATGTAGCCGAGGTAGCGCTCCATCGTCCGCGTGGCGTTCAGGCGGTTGAGCGCGTTCACCACGAAGTAGGCGTCGCGCAGCCAGCAGAAGCGGTAGTCCCAGTTGCGCCCGCTGTCAGGGGACTCGGGTATGGAGGTCGTGAGCGCCGCGATCACCGCCCCGGTGTCGTCGTAGGCGGCGAGCTTCAACGTGATGGCCGCGCGGATGATCTCGTCCTGCCATTCGAAGGGAATGGCGAGGTCGCGCACCCAGTCGTGCCAGTAGTCCGAGGTGTGCTCGAGGAAGCGCCGCGCCACCTCGGCCACGGAACCCTGCAGCGTCTCGTCCGGCCCGATGAGGAAGGCGACCGCGTCACGCAGGACGAAGGGCATCTCCTCGAGGATCGCGGTGATGGAGCAATCGGTGGTGAGGCGCATGACGTGCGTGGAGCCGACGAAACGGACGTGGTTCGAGCCCGACGTCACTTCAGGGCGTTGCCTGCCGTAGTCGTCGGCCGGGCGCACGCGCACGCGGATGCGCGGGCTGCCGGCGAGCGGCCGCACGATGCGCACGAACTGCGCCGGGCAGAAGAGGCGGCCGAACTGGCGGAAACGCGGCGCGAAGTCGACGATCTCGACCGCGCCGCCGCGGTCGTCGAAGAGCCGCGTCGCGAGGATCGGGGTGTTGGGCAGGTACTCCTGCTCGGTGCGTGCGAGCCAGCTCAGCTCCACGCTGGCGTAGCCGAAGTCGTCCTCGCCGCGGCGCTCGCGCAGCAGGGAGCAGAACACGGCATCCCCGTCGGGGCGCGGCAGGCACGCCCAGACGATCTCGCCGGCCGCGTCGACCAGCGCGCCGACGCTCGAGTTGCCGATGACGCCGAGTTGCAGGGTGTTCACGGCGCGGCGCCCCGGGCGGCGGCGCCGTTCGCCGCGGAGGCGAAATCGGAAAGCCAGTCCCGCACCGCGTCGGCATTCGCGAGCCGCCAGCGCGCGCACGTGGGTCCCGGACCCACCTTCACGGTGTCGCCCCCGGTCCGGTTGACGAGGTCGAAGCCGAGTTCGTCGGTGAGATCGTCGCCCACGAAAACCGGCCGGCGGCCCGCGAAGGGAGCTTCGGACATGAACTCGGCGATGGCCGTGCCCTTGTCCTTGCCGCCGGGCTTCAACTCGCAGACGAACTTTCCCGCCTGCAACTCGAACTCGTCGCCCAGGCCGGCGAGCACGCGCTGCATCTCGCGCGCGACGAGCCCTGCGGCTTCGGGGGCATTGCGGTAGTGCAGCGCAAGGCTGGCGCCCTTCTCCTCGAGAAGGAGGCCGGGGTGCTCGTGCACGAGCTGGCGAAATTGCTCCGCGACGCCGTGCAGCCTTGCCGTGAGCGGGGCATGACAATGCAGGCTCCCGTCCGCCGAGCGGCGCTCGGTGCCGTGCTGGCCGGCGACGGCGAACCGCGACGGCGCGAAGAGCGCATCGATGTCGGCGATGGCGCGGCCGCTGATCAGCGCGAGGGCGCCGTCCGTTGCCTGCGCGAGCCGGGCCAGCATGGCGTGCAGCGCCGCGTCGATGGCGACCGCGCCCGGGTGATCGGCGTGATGGACCAGCGTGCCGTCGATGTCGAGGAAAAGGGCCACCCGTGCCGACGGCGGCGGCACGCCGCGCCCGGGTGCTCCGGGCTGCGTTGCGCTGGCATCGGTCTCCGCTTGCATGTCCTCGATTGTTGTCCGAAAAGCCCTTGCCGTCACGTGTGTCCGTTCCCCTTCTGCCGCGTCCCGTGCCCGGCGCCGGCCGAGAGCCGGCGCCGGTTGCGCATGCGCGCGGCATCCAGCAGCATGCGGCCCGCCCACCGGTAGACGTTGAACTCCTGCAGCATCGCACGCATGCTGCGCATCCGCGCGCGTTGCTCGTCCGGCGACATGCCGAGCGCCTCGCGGATCGCTGCCGCGCACTGCTCGATGTCGTAGGGATTGACGATGAGCGCCTCCGGCAGTTCCCTTGCGGCACCCGCGAATTGCGACAGCAGGAGGACGCCGCGCTCGTCCTCGCGGGTGGCCACGAACTCCTTGGCCACGAGGTTCATGCCGTCGTGCAGGCTCGAGACGAAGCAGAAGTCGGCGGCCCGGTAGTACGCATAGACCCGCCCGGCGTCGTGGTGCTCGATCTTGAGGATGATCGGCTTGCAGTCCGGTGCGGCGAAGCGGTCGTTGATGCGCTGCGCCGCCGCCCGCACGCGGGCATCGAGGGACTGGTACTCGTCGATGCTGGAGCGGCTGGGAGCGGCGATCTGGACGAACGCGAGGCGCCCGACCCAGGCGGGCTCCAGCTCGAGGAAGCGCTCGATGGCGGCGAAGCGCTCGAGGATGCCCTTGGTGTAGTCGAGGCGGTCCACGCCCACGCCGAGGCTCGTGCCCGGAGGCAGGCCCAGTTCCTCGCGGATGGCCCGGCGGCATTCCGGCACCGGCGACTGGCTGGCGAGGCCCTGCAGCGGCCACTCGATCGAGATCGGGTAGCGGTGCACCTCGGTCGGCGCGCCCCCATAGGAGATGGTGAACGTCTCGCGGTCGACCCTCGCCTCGAGGTAGCGGTCGACGGTGTCGAAGAAGTTGTTGCAGTGGAATTGCGTGTGGAAGCCCAGGATGGAGGAGCCGAGGAGGCCCTCGAGCAACTCGGCGCGCCACGGGCAGACGCCGAACGCCTCCGGATTGGGCCAGGGGATGTGCCAGAAGGTGATGATGGTCGCTTCCGGAAGCAGTTCCCGGATCATCCGCGGCAGCAGGGCGAAGTGGTAGTCCTGCACGAGCTCGATCGGGTTGCGGGTGCGCGACTCGGAGACGACCGTCTCGGCGAAGCGCCGGTTGACGGCACGGTAGTGCTCCCAGTCGGCGGCGCGGAAGACCGGGCGCGTGTGGGCGATGTGGCAGAGAGGCCAGATGCCCTCGTTGGCGAAGCCGTAGTAGTAGCCGGCTTCCTCCTCCCTGGTCAGCCAGACGCGACGGATGCGGTAGGCGGGATTCTCGGGAGGGACCATCACGTGGTCGTGGGCGTCGACCACCTCGCGGTCGGCGCTTCCGGCCCCGTGCGCGATCCAGGTCCCGGAACAGGCGCGCATCACGGGCTCCAGCGCCGTGACCAGGCCGCTCGCGGGCCGCAGCACTTCGATCCGCTCGCCCTGCCGGACGTGGATGTAGGGCTCGCGGTTGGAGACGATGAGGATCTCGTCGCCCTTGAGATCCTCGCGCAGGATCGTTCGCAGCGTCTCCGGCACCCAGGTCATCTGCGCCTCGTCGCGCATGCGCCGCTCCGCCTCGAGATCGCGCACCAGCGCCTCGAGGTCGCGCGCCAGGGGCCGCAATTCGCGGGCACGCGGCTGCGGCGCCTGCGCGAGGAGCTGGCCGCGGATGAGCGCCTTCATCCCGGCCACCCAGCCGCGCCACGAGAGCTCGGCGATGACGACCGTGATGAGGGCGATGACCGCCCCGATGGCCGCGAAGAGATAGACGATGTACTTCCGGGTATCGGCGCTGCGTCTCTGCACGAAGCTCATGTCGTGGACGATCACGAGTTCGCCAGCCTGCCCGCCCTCGATCGTCAACTGGCTCGTGGCCACGTGCAGCGGCCCGCTCGCATACGCATGGACGCTTCCCTCGGATTCCGGGGGCGATCCGGCCGGACGGCAGGCTATGTCCCTCGGGAGCGAGTTGGAGCGGTAGACGAACTGGCCGTTCGCGTTGCAGTAGCCGATCGCGAACAGGCGCTCATCCTGCAGGAGCCGGTTGAAGAAGGAATCGATTCGCTGCGACCGGACCTTTTCACGCAGGTCGGCGGTCAGCATCTGGGCAAGGGGCTCCTGCGCTGCGCTGGCAATGAGCTTGGTGCGGATGTCGAGGTCGCGCACGAACCACTTCAGGGTGAAGTCGTCGACCAGCGGCACGAGGGCGTAGGCGATGAGACCCAGCGCGAGCGAGAGCGGAATGATGAAGCGCAGGGATAAGCGCATGGCTGCCTGTGACCCGTGACGTGCGCCGCCATGGCTTCTGCCGGCCGCGGTTGCACGCATTGCGAGCTCCCGCGCGCTCGAGCGGGAGATGTACGGGCATTCTAGCGCGCCGCCCCGTGACCGGGCGATGCGCTCACTCGGGGCGCGCCGGCACGCGCCGGGCGAGCCCCAGCCACGCGAGCAGGCCCAGCGCCCCTCCGATCAGCGCCATCCCCGCCAGCTCATGTGGTGGCGGGCGCTCGCCGAGCTGCAGCCACGAGGCGATGACGGCGAGCACCGGGATGGCGAGCGTGTTGAGCCCGGTGAGGCCCGCGGGCGCGTGCGAGAGCACGTACGTCCACAGCCACCAGCCGCCCGCCGTGGCGAACACGGTCGAGTAGACGAGGTAGAGCGCGTATTCGCCGTTCCAGCGCGTCGCCTCGTGCGGGTGCAGTAACGAGAGCAGCACGAGCGGGACCGACCCGAACGCCAGTTGCCAGGCGGTGAAGGTGAGCGTGTCCGCGCCCCGCGTTGGCCAGCGTTTCGACAGCACGGCCGAGAACGCCCACACCGCGCCGGAGGCGACGGCGAGGAGGCTCCCTTCCAGGCTCGTGAGCTTCCACGGCGAGACGATGAGGACGAGCCCGGCGAAAGCCGCGGCCACCGCCAGCCACTGCGCGCCGCGCATGCGCTCGTGCAGCAGGAGGTGCGCGAACACGATCATCCAGAACGGCATCGTGTAGGTGAGCACCGAGGTCTTGCCCGGGCCGGCCGACAGCAGCGCGAAGTGCGACAGGATCACGAACGCGCCGACCTGCACGAAGCCCAGCACGATCGCCATGCGGTAGTGGGGAAGCCGGAGGCTGCGCCCGGTGGCGGCGACGATGACGAAGAGGAGGATGGCGCCCGCCACCAGGCGCTGCGCGGCGAAGTCGAAGGGGTGCGCGTGCGCGAGCGCGATCTTCATCGCCACCCACGAATAGCCCCAGATCGCGCACAACGCGGCCATGGCGGCTATGGGGACGGACGGCGGCTTCATCGGGCGCGGCGGGTAGAATCTCGAGCGTGGCGGCGACTCTAACATGGTGAATTCCCCCGACTTCCGCGTGCGCCTCGTCGCGTGGCGCGAGGCTTGCGCCACGCTCGCCGCCATCCGCACGACGGTCTTTGTCGGCGAGCAGAACGTGCCCGCGGATCTCGAGATGGACGGGCGCGATGGCGAATGCGTGCATGCGCTGGCCGAGAGCGCGACGGGCGAGCCCATCGGCACGGGCCGCCTCATGCCCGACGGGCGCATCGGCCGCATGGCGGTCCTGGCGGCATGGCGCGGCCGTGGCGTCGGTGCCGCGATCCTCGCGGCCCTGATGGACGAAGCGCGGCGACGCGGCTACCGCGAGACCTACCTGCACGCGCAGTCGCACGCCCGCGACTTCTACGCGCGGCAAGGCTACGTCGTCGAAGGCGACGAATACCTGGAAGCCGGCATCCCCCACATCGGCATGCGCGCCCGCCTCTGAAAGGGGACAGGTATTGGGGACAGGTAATGGGGACGGTTCCGGAGAACCGTCCCGGAGAACCGTCCCCAAAACCTACCAGGAGTAGGGCAGGGGGAGGATGTCGAGGGCCGGTCCCGTTGGCGAGACGGCGTGCAGGGAGTTCTGTCCGATCGCCTCGAGCTGCGCCACGACCAGCGCCTCGAAGCCGCCCTCCGGCGAGGCGGTCACGTTGGCGACGGTGCCGGCCGACTGCTCGCCGAAGGCGGCGCTGTAGACCTTGTCCCCCGGCGCCAGCGCCGTCGCGGAATGCACGCGCACGGTGCGCTTCTTGAGGATGCCGCGGTACTGCGTGCGCGCGACGATCTCCTGCCCCGGGTAGCAGCCTTTCTTGAAGCTCACGCCGCCGACCAGGTCGTAGTTGGCCATCTGCGGCACGAACTCCTCCTGCGTGCCTGGCACGACCTGCACCACGCCGTCGCGGATGAGCGAGAGCCCCCAGTCGTCGAGCGTCGCGGCACGGCCCTCCGGAGGCGCGCCAAACACCAGGGCACGATCTTTTCCGAGCGGGAACGCGCCAGGGGGCATCGCGCCGCCCCAGATTCCGAAGCGTGGCGTGGTCGTCGACACGTCCTCGACCTTCGCCTTGGACCGCAGGATGTACATGCGCAGGCGCTTGACCAGCGCCTCGGCGAACGCGGCCGGCAGCAGGAGCAGGAACCCGTCCGCATCCCGTGCCAGCGCGAACGTGTAGAGGAAGCGCCCCTTCGGCGTGCACCAGCCGCTCCACTGCGCCGCACCCACGGCGAGCGCCTTCACGTCGTTGGTGAACTGGTTGTGCAGGAATTCGGCGGCGTCGTCACCCGAAACGCGCAGCAAGGCGTTGGAGGGGGAGAGGTCGCAGACGTTGGGGAGAGGGGAGGTCACCGGATGGAAATGAAGGCGGGGTGGGATGCGTTCAAGTATAGCGGTCACGTCGTCGCCAACGACCCTGCCTGGCGTGTGGTCATCGCGCCGGGTTGCTCGCGCCGGACACAGTCCTGGATCATGGGCGTCGCGGTGACCGCGCTGGTGGCCATCCTGGCGACTTCGCTTTCGCCCTGGTTGAAGGCGGTGCTGGCCGTGGCGCTGGTCGCACTCGCCATACGCGCCCTGCGCCTTCATGGCTGCCAGGAGGGGCGTGGATCCATCCGCTGCCTGGTCGTCGATCTGGCCGGCGGCCTCGAGATCGACTACCGCGACGGGTCGCGAGACCGGGGCGCGTTGCTGGACGGCTGCTTCGTCGCACCGTGGCTCGTCATCTTACGTTGGCTGCCGGTGGGCAGGCGGCTCTCGCGCACCATCTTCATCGCCCCGGACGCCGTCGGCGCGGACGAGTTCCGCCGCCTGCGCGTCCTCCTTCGCTGGCGGTAGGCTCCGGTATAATTCGCGCATGATTTCGCACGCCGCGCCTGCGCAGCCCCTGCTCACGCTGCGAGGCAGCGTCGCCCTCTCCCCCTTCCGAATCGAAAAGCTCGTCGCCGGCTTGAAGCCCGCGCTGCGCGCCGGAATCGCGATCGACACCCGCTTCGTCCACTTCGCGCTCCTCGCCGAGCCGCTGTCGCCCGCGGATTCCGACGTCCTCGCCAGGATCCTCACCTATGGCACGCCGGGCACGGGAGATCCTGCCGGCGAGCTGCAGGTGGTGCTGCCGCGCTTCGGCACGGTGTCGCCGTGGTCGTCGAAGGCGACCGACATCGCGCACAACTGCGGCCTCGCGAAGGTGGTCCGGCTGGAACGCGGCGTCGCCTACTGGTTCGCGATGCAGGACGGGCAGCCGCTGGGCGCGGAGACGCGACAGGCGCTGCGCGAGGCGATCCACGACCGCATGACCGAAACCGTGGTGCCGGAGTTCGCGCAGGCCGCGAAACTCTTCGCGCACCACGAGCCGCAGCCGCTCGCGACGGTGGATCTCCTGCGCGGTGGCCGCAAGGCACTCGAGGAAGCCAACGCCGCGCTGGGCCTGGCGCTGGCGCCCGACGAGATCGACTACCTGGTCGAGAACTTCGGCCGCATGGGCCGCAATCCCACCGACGTCGAGCTGATGATGTTCGCGCAGGCCAACAGCGAGCATTGCCGGCACAAGATCTTCAACGCGTCGTGGACGATCGATGGCAGGGGCGAGGACAAGTCCCTCTTCCAGATGATCCGCAACACGCACGCGGTGAGCCCGCGCGGCACGGTGGTCGCCTATTCCGACAATTCCGCGATCATGGAAGGGGCCGAGATCGAGCGCTTCTTCCCCGATGCGCAGGGCAACTGGGGCTACCACCGGGACCTGACGCACATCCTCATGAAGGTGGAGACGCACAACCACCCGACCGCCATTGCCCCGCATCCAGGCGCCGGCACGGGCGCCGGCGGCGAGATCCGCGACGAAGGCGCCACGGGAACGGGGGCCAAGCCCAAGGCCGGGCTCACCGGCTTTTCCGTTTCCAATCTGAGCCTTCCGGATCAGCGCGAGCCGTGGGAAGTGGACTACGGCAAGCCGGGCAGGATCGCGACACCGCTCGCGATCATGGTCGAAGGCCCCATCGGCGGCGCCGCCTACAACAACGAATTCGGCCGCCCCAACCTCGCCGGCTATTTCCGCACTTTCGAGATGCCGGTCGCGGGCGAGGTGCGCGGCTACCACAAGCCGATCATGCTCGCGGGCGGCCTGGGCAACCTCTCCGCCGCGCACGTGACCAAGCATCCCTTCGATGCGAATACGGACTTCGTGCAACTGGGCGGTCCGTCATTCCTCATCGGGCTGGGCGGCGGTGCGGCCTCCTCCATGGCGAGCGGCACGAATACCGAGGCGCTTGACTTCGATTCCGTGCAGCGCGCCAACGCGGAACTGGAGCGCCGTTGCCAGGAAGTGATCGACGCCTGCTGGCAGTTGGGGCCGGCCAACCCGATCCTCTCCATCCACGATGTCGGCGCGGGGGGGCTATCGAACGCGTTCCCGGAACTCGCGCATGCCGGCGGCGTCGGCGCGGCGTTCGACCTGCGCAAGGTCCCCAACGAAGAGCCCGGCATGACGCCGATGCAGATCTGGTCCAACGAGTCGCAGGAGCGCTACGTGCTCGCGATCCCGGCGGACCGGCTCGCGGAGTTCGAACGCATTTGCGCGCGCGAGCGATGCCCATACGCGGTGGTAGGGCACGCGCGGGCCGACCACCAGCTGGTCGTCGACGATCCGCTCTACGGCAGCAAGCCCGTGGACATGCCGCTCGACGTGCTGCTCGGCAAGCCGCCGCGCATGCACCGCGACGTGCAGCGCGTCGCCAGGAAGCTGCAGCCGTTCGACACCGGGTCGATCGACTTCAGGGAGGCGGCCTACCGCGTCCTGCGCCTGCCGGGCGTGGCGGACAAGACCTTCCTCGTGACGATCGGCGACCGCTCGGTGGGCGGCCAGTGCGCGCGCGACCAGATGGTCGGCCCGTGGCAGGTGCCGGTCGCGGACTGCGCGGTCACCACGATGGGCTATGCCACGTATCTCGGCGAGGCGATGGCCATCGGCGAGCGCACGCCCCTGGCGCTCATCGACGGCCCGGCCTCCGGGCGCATGGCGGTGGGCGAGGCGATCACCAACATCGCGGCGGCGGCGATCGCGCGCCTCGGCGACATCAAGCTCTCCGCCAACTGGATGTGCGCGGCGGGCCATCCGGGCGAGGATGCAGTGCTCTTCGACACGGTGCGGGCCGTGGGGATGGAGCTCTGTCCCGCGCTCGGGGTCTCCATTCCGGTCGGCAAGGATTCCATGTCGATGAAGACGGCGTGGAAGGACACGGTCACCGGGGAGGCGAAGGCCGTGACCGCGCCGCTTTCCCTGATCGTCTCCGCGTTCGCGCCCGTGACCGATGTGCGCAGGACCCTCACCCCGCAGTTGCGCACGGACTGCGGCGAGACGGAGCTGGTCCTGATCGACCTGGGCGGCGGTCGCAACCGCCTGGGCGGCTCGGCGCTCGCGCAGGTGCACGGCCAGCTGGGCGATGCGGCGCCGGATGTCGACGATCCCGCGACGCTCGCGGCGTTCTTCGGGGCGATCCAGTCCCTCAGTGCGGCGGGAAGGATCCTCGCCTATCACGACCGCTCCGATGGCGGCCTCTTCGCCACGCTGTGCGAGATGGCCTTCGCCGGTCGCGCCGGCATCACGATCTACCTCGACAACCTCGCGCTCGACCCGAAGCAGCTCGACGTCGACGGCCACGAACGCCAGACCGATGTCCTCGCCGGCAACCTGGCGGAGCGCATCCTGGCGGCGCTGTTCAACGAGGAACTCGGCGCGGTGCTGCAGGTGCGCAGCAGCGAGCGCGCGGCGGTGATGCAGTCGCTGCGTGAGGCGGGGCTCTCGCGCGAGTCGCACGTGATCGGGCATCCCAACGCCGAGGGGCAGGTGCGCGTGATCGTGAACGGCAAGCCGGTGCTGGCCGAGAAGCGCGTCGACCTGCACCGCGCCTGGTCATCGGTCACGCACGCCATCCAGCGGCTGCGCGACAACCCGGCCTGCGCGGACCAGGAATACGACCGCATCCTCGACGAAGGCGATCCTGGGCTCGGCGCGAAGCTCGCTTTCGATCCGGCCGAGGACATTGCCGCGCCGTTCATCGCCAGGGGCGCGCGGCCGAAGATCGCCATCCTGCGCGAGCAGGGCGTCAACGGCCAGATGGAAATGGCGGCTGCCTTCGACCGCGCCGGCTTCGCCGCCGTCGACGTGCACATGAGCGACATCATCGCCGGGCGCGTCAAGCTTGCCGACTTCAAGGGGTTCGCGGCCTGCGGTGGCTTCAGCTACGGCGACACGCTCGGCGCGGGCGAAGGCTGGGCCAAGTCGATCCTCTTCAATGCGCGGGCCCGCGACGAGTTCGAAGCCTTTTTCGCGCGCGCGGCCTCCTTCGCGCTGGGCGCCTGCAACGGCTGCCAGATGGTGTCGAACCTGAAGTCGATCATCCCGGGCGCGCAGAACTGGCCGCACTTCGAGAGGAACCTCTCGGAGCAGTACGAGGCGCGCCTCACGCTGGTGGAGGTGCAGAAGTCGCCCTCGCTCTTCTTCGCCGGGATGGAGGGCAGCCGCATCCCCATCGTCACGGCGCACGGGGAGGGACGTGCGGTGTTCCGCGATGCGAAGGCGCTGGAGGCCTGCCAGTACCTCGTGGCCGCGCGCTTCGTCGACAATCGCGGCAAGCCGACCGAGACCTATCCCTACAACGCGAACGGCTCGCCGGGCGGCATCACCGGCGTCACCACGCCCGACGGGCGCTTTACGATCCTGATGCCGCACCCGGAGCGCGTCTTTCGCAGCGTGCTCATGTCCTGGCACCCCGAGGGCTGGGGCGAGGATTCGCCGTGGATGCGCATGTTCCGCAACGCCCGTGCGTGGCTCGGCTAGCGCGCAATGTCGGACGCCGTGCCTGACACCACGGAGGGTCCCTGCGGGCGGGAAGAGGACGGAGAATTCCTCCCGCCGATGACTGAGGCTCGCCTGTCCTTCGACCGCATGGGTCCCGGGGACCGCGAGGCCGCCTTCGAGCTGTTCCTTGCCTTTCTGCAAACGGATCCGCACTACCGCGACGTCGCCGCTACCTATGGCGATGGCGGACCGCAGGCCCTGCGGCGAGCGCTCGATCTCTTCGTCGCCAGTCCCGAGCACGGCTTCGTCTGGATGGCGCGGCGGGGAACACAGGTCGTGGGATGCTGCGTCGTGTGCTACGCGATCTCCACCTCCCGTGGCGCGCTGGTGGCCAAGCTGGACGACGTCAACGTGCGCCCCGGACTGGAAGGGCAGGGCATCGGTTCGGCGATGCTCGCGGCCCTGAAGCAGGAATTGCGCTGCGCGGGCGTGACGCGTATCGACACGGCGACCCACGTCGACAATCCCGGTGCGAGACGCTTCTACGAGCGGCTCGGCTTCGCCAGTCTGCGCGAGGAGCGGATGAGCTGCCTGCTCCGAGGAGATGAACCCGGTTCATGAACCGGGTTCGTGAACCGGGTTCAATTAGGGAGTGATGACCACCAGCACGCTGCAGGGAGCGTGCTCGATGAGCGTCTTCGACACGGAACCGCGCCACCAGCGCGCGGCCCACCCCTCGAGGTGCTTGTGGCCGACGACGATGAGGTCGGCCTCGATCCGGCGCGCGCACTTGGCGATCTCGTCGACGGCATCGCCGACGAGGACTTCGCCGCTGGCCTTGTGGCCGGCATCGGCCAGCCGCCGCAAGCCCTCGTCGAGAATGCCCTGGAAGTGCTCCCGGTCGCGTTCCTCGGCGGCCACGTCGTAGACGCCGCCCTCGGCACCGATCAGCGCGGCGGCAGACGGCATGACGGCAACCAGGCGCAATTCCGAGCTGCTCCATTGCGCGATGTCGCGACAGTCGAGCAGGGCCTTCTGTCCCGA